>CALIIC010000001.1 GCA_938020445.1 uncultured Flavobacteriaceae bacterium
TCAACTTTTTTTTTCCCCTGTAGTACCGAAATGGGTGAAATTTTACCAGCGGTAGTTGCCATAGTCGTCCGGGTCGATATGGTCTTTCCAGAATCGAGCAATTGTGCAATTTTTTTCATTCCGGCAAAAACATGCACAGAATCCCGATCCTGTTCAATCTCTATAAAGGTAGAATCGTGTGCGGCATGGTCCCAAAAAGAAATATTTCTTTTAGAAAGATGCATCCCGTTTATAGAATCTGAAACAAATGCGAAGATATCGGTCTTTGCCAAATCGGCGTAATAGGCCTCCACGCCATTGTCAAGGCTTATCTGTACTTCATTGAGCAGGCGTTGCCTGGTCACCTTGTAGTTCTGAATATTCCAATAGAGCTGCAAGCCGATGGTTGCCAGTATGGTGCCGGCAATAAAATAGATAAGCAAGCGGTGGTTTCGTTGTTTCACATTTCAAAAGTAATGACTATTTGCCGCCAACGGCGTATCGCTTAACACTCGTTAACAGTGGTTAACCTTTTTTCGTAGTGCAATGGCCCACATTTGCAATGTAAACGTTGAACTAAATAGGATTTTATGAAAACTGTTGTTTATTATTCTCTGGTATTTTTTATTGGGGCTTGTTGTAAAGTGATTGCCCAGGATTTTACAGGTTTGGCTACCTATAAATCGGCTATGAAAATGGAATTTATCACCGATAGTACTGAAATGGGCAGTGACCAACAAGATGAAATACAGGCAAGCCTTATGAGGGCCATGCAAAAAGACTATGAGTTAAGTTTTACACGAACTGAATCGAATTGGAAAGAGCTGGAAAGTCTCGATAAGGGCCCCGCACCGGGAAACGGGATTGAGATAAACATTGTCGGTTTAGGTGGCGGAAGTGACGGCCTGCTTTACAAGAATACCAAGGAGAAGAAAATGGTGGAGAGCTCCGATTCCTTTGGGAAACTCTTTTTAATATCGGGCGAATTGAAACCTTATGAATGGGAGATGACGTCAGATACCAAGCAAATAGGAAAGTACACATGTTATAAAGCGGTTGCCAAACGTGAGGTCACCGAAATGCATATTTCTGATGTGAACGGTGAACAAGAAGAAAAGGAAGAAAAGCGTACCCAGGTCATCACGGCATGGTATGCGCCTGAAATTCCTGTAAGTCATGGGCCCGATGACTACTGGGGGCTTCCCGGACTTATTTTAGAGATCGGTAACGGGAATCGAATATTGGTGTGTAACAAAGTGGTCTTAAACCCCAAGGAAGCAGTTGAAATCGAAATTCCTTCGAAAGGTAAAAAAGTAACCGCAAAGGAATACGGAACAATCATGAAAGAG
The DNA here is from genome assembly GCA_938020445.1 of uncultured Flavobacteriaceae bacterium. Lineage (GTDB taxonomy): Bacteria > Bacteroidota > Bacteroidia > Flavobacteriales > Flavobacteriaceae > Pelagihabitans. The sequence continues at coordinate 1,329 of CALIIC010000001.1, forward strand.
CAGGCGGAAAAAATAAATAAAATGCATAGTGGCGGCAAGAGGAAAGGAAAAAATGGAAGCACAATGAAAATAAAAATACAGGGGTAGTCATCTACGCACACCAGGCTCCCAAGGCCATCAATCAATCAAAAAATGAACAGAATATATATACTTCTCCTTTGGGGGGTGGGGTGCTTTTGCTATACGGCAAACGCTCAAAAAATCACCGTAGATGGACATGTTAGGGATAGTATAAACAACCCCTTGGAATTGGCCAATGTGATCGCTATCAATAAAAACACCAATGGAATGGCTTCCTATGGTATTACCGATTCCGACGGCCGATTTCGATTGGCCTTAAAAAAAGACAGTCTTTATACACTTAAGGTGAGTTACCTTGGTTTTGAAACCTGGGAAGAAGATTTTTTGGCCACCACGGCACTAACTAAAAACATTGTTTTAAAAGCTGCCGCAAACCAGCTCGATGGGGTAGAGGTGGTCGAGGATTTTCCTGTAAGTATCTCAGGGGATACAATTACCTATAAAGCCGATGCCTTTACTACTGGGAAAGAAAAAAAACTTGAAAATGTATTGGAACAATTGCCCGGATTTCAGATCGATGAGAACGGGCAGGTAAAAGTACAGGGAAAAGAGGTTAGCAAAGTGCTGGTGGAAGGAAAGGAATTTTTTGACGGAGATACGAAATTGGCCACCAAAAATATTCCGGCCAACGCAGTCGATAAAGTGCAGGTGCTCCGCGATTTTAACGAAGTAGGTCCCATGGCCGGTGTAAATGATAGTGACGCCCTTGCCTTGAATATTAAGCTGAAAGACGGGAAAAAGAATCTATGGTTCGGGGATGTTTCTGTCGGTGGAGGACCTAAAGAACGGTATTTGGTACATCCGAACCTATTCTACTACGCTCCTAAAACCAGTATAAATATCATCGGAGATTTGAACAACCTCGGGGAACAGGCGTTTACCTTGCAAGATTATTTCAGGTTTAATGGTGGACTTTCAAGCCTAATGAGTAGGTCGGGATCTTCGTTAAACCTGTCAGGCGATGATGCCGGTTTGTCATTGGTACAGAACGATCGTGCCCAAAATGCGATTTCAAGGCTCGGGGCCATGAATGTAACGTATAATCCCAATAAGAAAATCAGTTTTTCCGGTTTTGGAATTGTTTCAAGTACCGCAACGGATTTATTGAGCAATTCGGAACGTACCTATATTCGTGAATCGGGAAACAATCAGGAAAGCCTTGGTTCAACAACACTTCAAAAAAATACGGCTTCCTTGCTTAAGGTTGCAACAACCTATACACCGAATGCCAAGTGGTACATTAACTATCAAGGCTTTTTAAAAGCTTCGACAATAGAAAGTAGCAATCAATTGCTTTCCGATTTTTCCGGAACGGCCAATAACATTGAATCGCTCAATACGAGAGAACCTTTTTCTGTTCAACAAACATTGAACGCGTTTTATTCCAAGGATGATAACAATATTTTTTCATTGGAAACCAATTTCCACTATAAGCGACAACGTCCAGGGTATGAGTTATTGACAGGTATACAACCTTTTCAAGGCGTTGTTCCCTTATCCGGAGATGCCCCATTTGGGCTGCTTCAGGAAAAAGATGTTTTTACCAATACTTTCGACAGTGAATTCAATTACTATCGCGTTCTCAATAAAACGAATCATTTGAGTTTCAAGGCAGGGATAAGTATCAATGGGCAACGCATGAATACGACTTTAAGCGAAATTTTGGATGGCGATCAAACCCAGAGCTTCGACGATGCAAGATTTCAAGGAGCCGTTGATTTTGATTTTAAGGACAGCTACATGGGGCTCGGATATCGTGTGAAATTTGGTAAGCTAACTTTGAATCCGGGCCTTACGGTGCATCGGTATGTCATTGAAAATAAGCAGGGTACTACCTTGGTAGATATGGATAAGATGTTATTGCTGCCCCAGCTTAGAGGCAAGTACGTGTTCAACACCTCGCAGAGTATTCGATTTGATTATGGCTTGAAAGCCGAATTCCCGGATATTCAAAAAGTGGCGCAGTTCATTCAACTGACCGGCTATAATAGTCTATTTGGAGGGAACCCTACTTTGGACAATGCGTGGTACCACAGTGCAAGCTTGAATTACTTTAATTTCAGTATGTTCAATTTCACTAACATTCATGGCGGATTACAATATCAGAAAAAATATGAAAGCATCGGAAATGCAATTAATTTTTTAGGACTGGACCGCCTTTCGACCCCTATTAATATAACGGCGCCAAACGAGACCTTTTCTTTGCTAGGTAGCTACGAACGTAAGTTCCCATTTTGGCAGGGGAAATTTGAAACGAGATGGACTTACAATAAATTCAATAATGAAATTGATGGGCAGGCAAACTTTAATCGTTCGTTCAATCAGAATTATAAGGTAACAATGGAGACGCGTTTTAAAGAGGCACCAAATGTAGAAGTTGGATTCGAAAAAAAGGTGAATAAGTACGCGAGCGCCAATCTAAGCAATCGGTTTATAACCGATCGCCCTTTTGGAAATGTGGAGTTGTATTTTCTAAAAAGCTTTGCATTTACAGCCGACTATGAATACAACTTGTATAGGGCCGATAGCGGTACGGCCAATAGTACCTATGATATGATGAACGCGAGTTTGTTTTATCAAAAAGAGGACAGCCATTGGGAGTTTGTGCTTTCGGTACGCAATCTTTTGAACAATACATCCGTTCGGAGAGATTCCTTTTCCAATAATTTGATCAGCACTTATGAATACTTTATTCAACCAAGGTACTTTCTGCTATCATTGAAGTATGACCTTTAAAAGGAAGGATTATTCTTACGCAACAAATTTACTGGTTTTGACAACAATTTTATTTCAAATAACGAACAGTACAAAACAATTTTCTTATTTTTGCCTCGTAATAATAGAGGAGGGATTTGACTGATTGCAACCTCAAAGTCTTGATTTTTGTTCAAGACTTGTCTTTTAAAGACAGATGACGATTTCACAATCGACATTTTAAAAATGCTAAAGCAGTTGCTATTGATACAGTAGTCCGTATTGATCTTCGCTTCGCACTTTCAAATTCCTTTCGAAATAAAATAAAATAGTATGTCGTATTTATTTACCTCGGAATCAGTTAGCGAGGGACACCCTGATAAGGTAGCTGATCAAATTAGTGATGCATTATTGGACAGTTTTTTAGCATTTGACCCAGAAAGCAAGGTCGCTTGTGAGACCATGGTCACCACAGGGCAGGTGATTCTGGCGGGAGAAGTAAAGAGCACCACCTACCTAGATGTACAGAATATTGCCAGGGAGGTAGTCAATAAGATTGGCTACACCAAAGGGGAATATCAATTTAGCGGTGATTCTTGTGGCGTTATTTCGTTGATTCACGAACAATCCCAAGATATTAACCAAGGGGTTGATCGTGGGAAAAAGGAAGAACAAGGAGCTGGAGATCAGGGAATGATGTTCGGGTATGCGACGAAAGAAACCAAAAATTATATGCCTTTGGCCCTCGATATCTCACATAAGATATTGCAGGTATTAGCCGATTTGCGCAGGGCCAACAAGCAGATACAATATCTAAGGCCCGATGCAAAATCGCAAGTTACGATCGAATATTCCGATGATAATGTACCGCAGCGAATCGATACCATCGTAGTCTCTACCCAACATGATGCGTTCGACAAGAACGATAAAAAAATGCTGGCGAAGATAAAGAAAGACATCATTGAAATATTGATTCCCAAGGTCAAGAAGCAATTGCCTAAGAAAATTCAAAACCTTTTTGATGATCAAATAAGCTATCACATTAATCCTACCGGAAAGTTTGTAATAGGAGGCCCACATGGAGATACGGGTTTAACCGGACGAAAAATTATCGTTGACACCTATGGAGGTAAAGGCGCTCATGGCGGTGGAGCCTTTAGCGGAAAAGACCCTAGTAAAGTAGATAGAAGTGCAGCATATGCCGCTAGGCATGTTGCTAAAAACTTGGTCGCAGCTGGAGTTTCCGATGAGATTTTAGTGCAGGTAAGTTATGCAATCGGGGTAGTGGAGCCCACTTCCATTTTCGTAGATACATACGGTACTTCCAATGTAGCTTTGAGCGATGGGGAAATAGCACAAAAAGTATCGAAACTTTTTGATATGCGTCCTTTCGCCATTGAAAAGCGGCTAAAACTTAGGAATCCGATTTATTTGGAATCTGCAGCATATGGGCATATGGGAAAAGAACCAAAAGTGGTTAAAAAAGTGTTTGAATCGCCCTATAATGGTAGAATAGAAAAAGAAGTGGAACTATTTACCTGGGAAAAACTCGATATGGTCGAAAAAGTAAAAAAGGCCTTCAAACTATAATTTTTTGAAAAAAAAGGGGGATTTTAAAATTCCCCCTTTATATTTGTACCAGTAAAGTTCAAACACTTATTGAATAGTTATCAAGAAAGGTGGAGGGAATAGACCCTATGAAGCCTTAGCAACCCTTTGTAACCCCGATGGCTTAATCGAGAGCGAAGAAGGTGCTAAATTCTACCAAAGTAGTCTTAACAAGGCAATGAAGGCAGATAACACAACAAATTACATTCGTAATTTTCGTTTTCTTGTAACTTTTTGATTTTCCCACGCTAAGATGAGCCGGGGTTTGGATTTTTTAATTTGATGTTCAATAATTAAAAAACAAAATCATGAGCGAACAAAAATTTTCAACCAACGCATTGCACGCAGGGCACGATGTTACTTCGAACGGGGGCACTAGGGCGGTTCCAATTTATCAGAGTACGGCCTACGTCTTTAACAATGCGGATCACGCGGCCAATCTTTTTAACCTTTCCGAAGCGGGCTATATTTATACAAGATTAAATAACCCCACCAATGACGTATTGGAGCAGCGTTTGGCGTCGCTTGAAGGGGGTATTGCGGCAGTAGCCACGGCTTCAGGTACCGCTGCCATTTCTACTGCCCTTTTGGTATTGTTGCGGACGGGGGATCACATTGTGGCATCAAGCAGCCTATATGGTGGCACCTATAATTTATTGGCGAACACCCTGCCAAGGTTGGGTATTACAGCCACCTTTGTTGACCCTGCGGACCCCACCAATTTTGGAAAGGCGGTGAAAGAGAATACACGGGCTATTTTTGTTGAGTCGTTGGGAAATCCAAAATTGGATGTGCTGGATTTAAAGGCAATTTCATCAGAAGCGAAGGCGGCGAAGATTCCTTTCATTGTCGATAATACAGTTGCTACGCCAGCCTTGTTGAACCCGATCGAGCACGGTGCAAATATCGTTATTCATTCATTGACCAAGTATATCAATGGCAACGGTACTTCCTTAGGAGGTATTATTATAGATGCCGGTACCTTCGATTATGGAAATGGCAAGTTTCCCGAGTTTACCGAACCTTCACCGGGATACCATGGTTTGGTATATCACGAAGCCCTAGGCCCGGCGGCATTTATCGCGAAGGTACGGGTAGAAGGATTACGGGATTTTGGAGGGGCAGCGAGTCCTTTTAATTCTTGGCAAATCATACAGGGCTTGGAAACCCTGCCTATCAGGATGAAAAAACACAGTGAGAATGCTTTGGAACTTGCCGAATGGCTACAAACAAGGCCTGAGGTCGAATGGGTTAACTACCCTGGCTTAAAGAGCAGTAAATACTATGCGCAGGCAGAAGCCTATTTACCAAAAGGACAAAGTGGTATTGTGACCTTCGGCGTAAAGGGCGGGTTTGAATCTGCCAAGAAAATCGCGGATGAGACCAAGATATTTTCCTTGTTGGCAAATATTGGAGATACCAAATCATTGATAATTCATCCGGCAAGCACTACGCACCAACAACTGGGAGATGCCGAACAAGAATCTACAGGAGTTACCAAAGACCTGATTCGCTTGTCGGTAGGTTTGGAAGACATTGAAGATTTAAAGACCGATCTTGTTACTGCTTTCGAAACAATCGATAAATCGGTATTTGCATAAAATAATTGTTTTAGGATTGTTCCCTAGTGCGACTTCGGCAAGTTTCGCACGCATAAAGTCGCACTAAGGAATATTCAATAGCTAGAGAATTCATGCTACATCACTTAAAGTTTCCATCTTTTAGTACTATTAATGGGGTTTCACAAGAAATTTCACTCTCTTATCAATTGTTTGGGAAGGAGTTGCATTCGGCACCTATTGTACTGGTCAACCATGCGCTCACGGGAAATTCGAATGTTACGGGTAAAGATGGTTGGTGGTCTGCCTTGATTGGTGACGGTAAGTGTATCGATACCAAAAGATATACCATTCTTTCTTTCAATATTCCAGGGAATGGGCACGACAAATTTGTTATTGAAAATTACAAAGATTTCGTAGCTGGCGACATCGCCCACCTCTTTTTGTTGGCACTTGAACGATTGGACATTCAAAAGCTGTTCGCTATAATTGGGGGTTCTTTGGGAGGTGGAATTGCTTGGGAGATGGCCGCCTTGAACCCGAACATCACCGAGCATCTGATTCCTGTGGCCTCCGATTGGAAATCGACGGATTGGCTTATTGCGAATTGCCAGATTCAAGAACAGTTTTTGGTAAACTCAAAACAACCGGTACACGACGCGCGTATGCATGCAATGCTCTGTTATCGCACGCCGGAATCGTTTAAAGAACGATTCAAACGTAGCACGAATGAGGAGTTACAAGTTTTTAATGTAGAAAGTTGGTTGCTGCATCATGGTGAAAAGCTACAGGAGCGTTTTCAATTATCTGCCTATAAGCTTATGAACCAATTGTTGAAAACCATAGATGTTGCAAGAGATGGCGATCAGAATTTTGAGCGGTTGCAAAATAGCGACACCAACATTCATATTATTGGGGTCGATTCTGATTTGTTTTTTACCGCCAAGGAAAATAAGGATACTTTTAAACAACTGGCGCAGGCAAATAGCAATGTGACCTACGGAGAAATTCATTCTTTACATGGGCATGATGCATTTTTGATCGAATTTGAGCAAATGCAAAAACTGCTGAACAATGTGTTCAATCAGAATGGTAAGAAAGAGGAAAAAATAAAAGTGTTGAAGTTCGGCGGCAAATCCCTGAGCAATGGCGAAGGCTTGGGTCGTGTGCTGGATATTGTTGTGTCGAAAGTAAAAAAAGGGGAGAACATTGCGGTCGTTTTGTCTGCCAGGGAACAGGCGACGGATCAACTTGAAGCAATTTTGGCCAAGGCGGTCAAAGGAGAAGATTACAAAGAGACTTTCGAAGCATTTGAAAGCTATCAACAACATACTTTTTCAAATATTAACCTTGGTAAGGAGTTCAAAGCGTTGGCGCAACTTTTTGAAGGCGTCTCCCTTCTGGGAGATTGCAGTGCTAAAATTAAAGATGAGGTACTGGCCTATGGCGAGTTGATTTCTGCCAAGCTCATTACAAAATTATTAATTGGGAAGGGCATCAAAGCCGAATTGATCGATTCTAGGGAATTCATAAAAACAGATGACAACTACGGCGACGCACAGTTACTTGAACCGTTGTCCAAAGAATTGGCATTACAACGTTTTTCCTTATTAGGAAGTGATGTAATACCAATAGTTACGGGTTTTATAGCTTCAACGGAACAGGGAGATACAACTACCTTAGGGCGCAATGGCAGTAACTATTCCGCTGCGCTCTTGGCTAATTTTCTGAACGCCTCGGAGTTACAAAATTATACCCATGTAGATGGTATTTATACCGCGAATCCTGATTTGGTTCACGAGGCGAGACGCCTTTCAAACCTTTCCTATACAGAAGCCAACGAGCTAGCCAGTTTTGGGGCTACCATCCTACATGCCAAGACCATTATACCTTTAATAGAGAAGAACATTCCGCTGCGCATACTCAATACCTACAACGGAGACAATGAAGGAACTTTGATAAGCGCAAAATCGAGTGAAGAAGGAATCAAGTCACTTTCGGTCATCGAAGATGTTTCAATGATCAATTTGGAAGGAAGAGGTTTGTTGGGAAAAGTGGGAATTGATGCACGTATTTTTAAAACCTTAGAGATGCACAATATCAGTGTAAGTATCATTTCGCAAGGCTCTTCAGAACGGGGTATCGGGTTGGTAGTGCCAAGAAAAAGAGCGAGGGATGCAAAAAAAGCGCTGGAAAACGAATTTCGAACGGACTTTAAGACCAACGATATAAATGCGATAAAAGTAATTGACGAGGTATCGGTGATTTCAATCATTGGCCAAGATTTAAGTACATTTCATAAGCCGTACAACGCCCTGATAAAAAATCAAATAGTCCCTTTGCTTTTTAACAATACGGTGTCTGGAAAGAACGTAAGCCTTGTAGTACGTACAGCCGATTTGAACAAGGCACTCAATGTCATGCACGGTCAAATATTCGGAATTAGCAAGAAGGTTAATTTGGCAATTTTCGGGCATGGTAATGTTGGCGGAACACTGATCGATCAAATTCTAAAATCGGCGGTCACGATTGAAAAAAGAAAGGGTATCGACCTAAACGTTTTTGCAGTGGCGAACTCTAGAAAAGTACTATTGGAAAAAGAGGGCATCAAAAAAAGCTGGAAGGCCGATATAAAAACCAAAGGGCGTTCGTATCGAATTCCCGATATTTTTAGGTTTGCCAAGAAAAATCACCTAGAGAACTTAATTGTGGTCGATAATACGGCCAGCAACGATTTTGTGGCCAATTATTTTGAATTCGTCGAACATGGTTTCGATTTGGTTTCTTCCAATAAGATAGCCAACACCCTTGGGTTTGATTATTACCAGCTGCTACGGGAAGAACTGACGAAAAACCAGAAGCAATACTTGTACGAGACCAATGTTGGTGCGGGTCTTCCCCTGATCGATACGATTAAATTGTTACATCTATCGGGTGAAAATATAACCCGTATCAAAGGGGTTTTCTCTGGGTCGTTAAGTTATATTTTCAATACGTTTTCTGAGGTAGATGCACCATTTTCGAGCATCTTAAAAGGTGCGATGCAAAAAGGCTTTACCGAACCAGATCCTAGGGAAGACCTATCGGGCAATGATGTCGGGAGAAAATTATTGATTTTGGCACGGGAACTCGATTTGAGTAATGAGTTCTCGGATATTAATATCCAAAACCTTATTCCGGAGACCTTGCGGAACGAATCGGTTGATTTTTTTCTAAAGAATCTTGATTTGTTGGATGATACCTTTAATGAAATAAAGAAGAATCAACAAGCGGGTCATGTCTTGCGATATATAGGGGATTTACATGGAAATCTACAAAAAGAAAAAGGGAAGTTGGATGTAACCTTGGTGTCTGTGCCGAAAGAGAGTGCCTTGGGACAGGTAAAGGGCTCTGATTCCATTATAGAGATTTATACGGAGTCGTATGGGGAAAACCCTTTGGTAATTCAAGGGGCCGGAGCAGGAGCTGCTGTAACGGCAAGAGGCGTTTTTGGAGATATATTGCGAATTGCCGAGAAAGGGTAGGGAATAAAAAATAGAATAGTTTGGAAAAAAAATTTGAAACAAAGGCCATTAGGACCCAAATAGAACGGAGTCAGTTTTTGGAACATTCGGTACCCATGTATCTCACCTCGAGTTTTGTCTTTGAGGATGCAGAAGATATGAGGGCGTCGTTTGCCGAGGAAAAAGAACGAAATATTTATTCGCGTTATTCAAATCCGAATTCTTCTGAGTTTATTGAGAAGGTATGCCAAATGGAGGGCGCTGAGGATGGCTTTGCCTTTGCCTCGGGGATGGCCGCTGTTTTCTCAACGTTTGCAGCACTTCTAGAGAGTGGAGATCATATTCTTTCCGCTCGTAGTATTTTCGGTTCAACACACACGCTCCTAACACAGTTTTTACCCAAATGGAATATTGGGCATTCGTATTTTAAGATCGATGAACTTGAGGAAATTGAGCGATTGATTACCCCAAACACAAAAGTAATCTATGCCGAAACGCCAACCAATCCGGGAGTAGATGTATTAGATTTGGAAGCTTTGGGAAAAATAGCAAAGAAGCATCAGTTGATTTTGATCATAGATAACTGTTTTGCATCTCCTTATTTACAGCAACCTATAAAATTTGGAGCGGACTTGGTCATTCATTCAGGTACTAAATTAATGGATGGTCAAGGAAGGGTATTGGCAGGAATTACGGTGGGTACTAAAGCCTTGATGGATAAAGTATATCGCTTTTCAAGGATTACAGGGCCGGCTTTGTCTCCCTTTAATGCTTGGGTGCTTTCGAAAAGTTTGGAAACATTGGGGCTAAGAGTAGATCGCCATTGCGCGAATGCCCTGAAATTGGCCGAGTTTCTTGAAGGGCATGAAAGTGTAAATTGGGTACGATATCCTTTTTTGAAATCACATCCTAAGTATGAAATAGCAAAGAGGCAAATGAAATTGGGCGGCTGCGTAGTTGCCTTTGAGGTAGCGGGAGGTATTGCGGCCGGGCGTAAATTCTTTGATGCGATTCAATTGTTATCACTCTCGGCAAATTTGGGAGATTCTCGGAGTATCGTTACCCACCCTGCATCAACCACGCATAGCAAGTTGTCATTGGAAGAACGGGCAGCAGTGGGCATTACCGATGGCATGGTGCGTGTTTCGGTAGGTTTGGAACATATAGATGATATTATACAAGATATAGCCCAGGCCTTGAACTAAAAAAAGCGCTGTATTCTAAAAAGAATACAGCGCTTCGAATTTGGTATTTTACCGGTTTTAGCGCTCTAAGGTAATCGTGAGCTTTCCAGTAGTGGTGATTTTAGAACTGGCATCGGCCTCTACTATTTCGTTATAATCCATTTGTAGGACCAATTTATTTTCTGTAGCCTCTGTTAATTTGGCGCGCGTTTCTTTACCATCGTTCGTCATGATGATTTCCGAACCGTCAACCTCCCAAGAGGAAGACTCTAAAGCAGAGTAAGCAGGTGCTTCCTGCGTGTATTCCTGTCCCAACAATGTATAGGTAATTACAATCGTATAAGATCCATCACTAACAACTGTTTTTGGTTCATCATTGAAAACTACCGTCATGTCATAATCCTTGCCATAGGACGTATAGTCTTGCGTTAATTTCTGTCCTGATGTTTCGGTTATGGAGGTGCCTTCTTCAATTTCATAACCCGTAACGTCCCAGGTGCCCAGCAATGATTGTTGTTCTACGGCTACCTCGGGCGTGGTAGCTTCATCCTTTTCACAGGATACGAACAACGTACCTACGGCCAAGAATAAGATTAGATTTAGTTTTTTCATGGTATTTTAAGATTTGGGTGAATTGGTAGAACGCGCCGCATTATTTAAAAAGTGTGTTCTTTATTACTTTTTCGATGTAAGGTAAATCTTAGGGGTAGTACGTCGATGATTTTAATTTGATAAACCTCTTGAGTAGGAGAACAGGTTAAAAACAATGGTTTCAGAACGCCTATTATTTACTTATCTTCGTTACATGCTCTCGAAAAAAACAAAGTACGGCTTAAAGGCATTAACGTATCTAGCCTCGCAGCAGGAAAGTACTCCGGTTCAGATTTCGGGTATTGCACAACACGAGAACATATCCCAAAAGTTTCTGGAAAGTATTCTACTATCGCTCAGGAAAACAGGGTTTTTAGGATCTAAAAAAGGAAAAGGAGGAGGCTACTACCTTATTAAAGATCCGAAAGATATTTTAATGACCGACGTTATGCGCGTATTGGAAGGCCCTATAGCAATGGTTCCCTGTGTAAGCCTTAATTTCTATGAAAAATGTGATGACTGTCCAGACGAGGCCGGTTGTTCGGTGCATCGATTGATGCTCGAAGTACGCGATAGTGCTTTGGAAGTGTACCGTAGCAGAACACTTGCTGATTTGATTTCCTAAACGTATTAAAACAATTTCCTCAATTTCACTACACTATTCGTAATCCTATGGGTAGAATATTAATAATCTACTAAATCTATAGGGTAATACTAAAATTAAAATAATTTTAACGTCCCGGATACTAAAATAAGTTTATTTTTGTTTATCCTACTAAATAGATAGGGTAATTAGATTAAGCTATTTTACATGATTATAGACCAACTCGTTTTAGATAAAAAAAAGGCCAAAGGGAAATACAGATCAGATAAGAACTCTGAACGTCCCATACGCAGCGTCGCCAAAGCTGTAAGCTGGCGAATTATAGGAACCTTGGATACCTTGGTGATATCCTATCTCCTTACCGGAGAGGTGGTATTGGCGGCCTCGATCGCCAGTATCGATTTTGTAACGAAAATGATCCTATACTTTTTTCACGAACGCATTTGGAACACTATTAACTGGGGAAAACAAAACGCTTAGGTATGCCATTATTAAATCAACAAATAAAAAATTTGAATTCGCAATTTGCTGATTCCAGTCCGAAAGAGATTATTGAATGGGCGATAAAACAGTCTAATAAGGCAGTGGTGACGACCAATTTTCGGCCGTATGAGGTGGCTATTTTGGAAGCGGTTTCCGCTGTAAAAAATGATATCCCCGTGGTTTGGTGCGATACGGGCTATAATACGCCGAACACGTATCGCCACGCGGAAGCGCTTACGAACCGCCTGAATTTAAACATTAAGCTGTATGTGCCTCAACAAACGTCCGCCTATAGAGATGTGGTGATGGGGATCCCCCAGATAGATAGTCCGGAACATGCAGAATTTACCGAACAAGTAAAGCTAGAACCCTTTCGCAGAGCCATGGCCGAACACAAACCAGATGTATGGTTTACCAACTTGCGAAAAGGGCAGACCGCGTTGCGCGATTCGCTCGATATTTTGAGCCTATCAAAAGATGGAGTGCTAAAAGTGAGTCCATTTTATCACTGGGATGACACCCAATTAGATGCGTACTTGAACGAAAAAAACCTTCCAAACGAACATAAATATTTTGACCCGACAAAGGTATTGGAGAACCGAGAATGTGGTTTGCATACCTAACCTTCATAAAACAAAGAAATAATACAAGGTTGCGCAGCTTGGTATAAAAGCTTGACACTTGAACTTGATAGAAGCATGAAAGACACATCACACATTAACCCGTTAGAGAACGAAGCCATTTATATTTTCAGGGAAGTGGCCGCCCAATTTGAGCGCCCGGTACTCTTGTTTTCTGGAGGCAAAGATTCTATTACCTTGGTCCGTTTGGCTCAAAAAGCTTTTTGGCCAGCCAAAATTCCCTTTCCCTTAATGCATATAGATACCGGACATAATTTCCCGGAAACGATCGAATTTCGTGACCGTTTGGTCGATGAGCTTGGCTTGGAACTTATTGTTCGAAATGTACAGGACTCCATAGATCAAGGAAAAGTCAAAGAAGAATCTGGGCGTTATTCGAGCCGGAATTCCTTACAAACAACCACGCTTTTGGACGCTATCGAAGAATTTAAGTTTGATGCTTGTATTGGAGGAGCACGGCGCGACGAAGAAAAGGCAAGAGCGAAAGAGCGCATTTTTTCGGTACGGGACGATTTTGGGCAATGGGATGAAAAAAACCAACGCCCCGAGTTGTTCGATATGCTGAATGGCCAAATTGAATTGGGCCAGAATGTACGGGTTTTTCCGATTTCGAACTGGACAGAGCTAGATGTCTGGTCTTATATAGAAGCGGAAAAAATTGAAATTCCATCGATATACTTCGCGCATAAGCGAAAGATTTTTTTAAGGGATGGTCTCATTTGGTCGCATTCTGATTTTGTGTATCAAGAAGAAGATGAGGAAGTATTGGAGCGTATGGTACGCTTTAGAACGGTGGGCGATATGAGCTGTACGGCCGCGGTATTCTCAGAAGCATCCGATATCGCTTCGGTTGTACAAGAAATTCGCGATTCCACCATTTCGGAACGAGGTGCGCGAATTGATGATAAACGGTCAGAGGCGGCAATGGAGAAACGAAAACAACAAGGATATTTCTAACACGCTGGTGAAACCTAGCTTTTAAATTAAAGCAATAGCGGGCTTTTTTTTGAATTAATACAGATTACGAAGAAATGGAAGTACTAAAAATAGCAACAGCAGGAAGTGTAGATGACGGGAAAAGCACCTTGATCGGGCGTATCCTCTATGATACAAAATCCTTGACGACCGATAAATTGGAGGCCATAGAGAAAACCAGTAAGAAAAACGGGTACGACTACCTCGATTTCTCGCTGGCGACCGACGGGCTGGTAGCGGAAAGGGAACAGGGAATCACAATAGATGTGGCCCATATCTACTTTTCCACAAAGAAAAAAAGCTACATCATTGCAGATACCCCGGGCCATGTGGAATATACGCGAAATATGGTAACGGGTGCCTCTACCTCCCAAGCGGCAATCATTTTGATCGATGCCAGAAAGGGAGTTATTGAACAAACGAACAGACACTTTTTCATAAACAATCTATTGCGTATTAAGGATGTAGTGGTTGCAATCAATAAAATGGATCTGGTCGATTTTTCAGAAGAAAAATACAACGAAATAAAGGCCGATTTTGAGAAACTGATGGAAAAGCGCGAGTACCAAGAGCAAAATATCACCTTTATTCCGGTCAGTGCCCTTAAAGGAGATAATGTAGTACATGCCTCTGAAAATACACCCTGGTACTGTGGTACGACGCTTTTGGAGCATTTGGAAAGTCTAGATCGAAAGGATATTTACAATGTAGGTACCCCACGATTTCCAGTACAGTATGTAATTCGCCCAAAGACCGATACACATCATGATTTTAGAGGTTTTGCCGGAAAGGTATACGGGGGGGAACTGAGTGTTGGAGACGAGGTCGTTGCGTTGCCTTCACAGACCAGATCAAAAATTAAAGAAATTTTCTTTTACGATAAGAAATGCGAGACCGCTTCGAGAAGGTCTTCGGTGACCATTACCCTTGAAGATGAAATTAATTTGAGTAGGGGCGATATGTTGGTAAAGGCGAATGACCTTCCTGCCATCGAAAAACGTTTTACAGCGACCATTTCTTGGATGGACTCACAGGCGTTGACGGCAGGTAAGAAATATGTGCTGCAACATGGGGTGAACAAGGTGTTGGCGAAGGTAGCTACTGTAGACCATAAGATCGCTCCAGACTATTCCGGCGTAGATACGGGGGTACAGGAACTTGGTATGAACGATATTGCGCAAGTAGGTTTTCAACTGAACAGACCTATCTTTTTCGATAAGTTTAAAGACCATCGTACAAATGGATCTTTTATCCTAATTGATACCCAAACAAACAGCACTGTAGGTGCTGGGTTTATTAACTAAGAGCGTTTAAGAAAACCATTAATGTAGCAATTGGTAAAGATCGTTTACTAATTACCTATTAAATCTATAGGAAAAATATGCAAAGTTTTAGAACAGAATTGGAAAACAGTGTTGTTGAAAAAGACATCATTGATTTAGAGGCAAAAATCCGCCAGTTCAAGGAAGGCAAGCTCGATGAGGAAAAATTTCGAAGCCTCCGTTTGGCAAGAGGTGTATATGGGCAACGACAGCAAGGGGTACAAATGATTCGAATAAAACTGCCGTATGGCAAGGTTAGCTCGAAACAGCTTAAACGTATTTCGGATGTGGCCGATGAATATTCGACCGGACGTTTGCATATTACCACACGCCAAGACATTCAGATTCACTATGTAGACCTGAATAGGACTCCCGAATTGTGGGCCGAGCTTGAAAAAGACGATGTTACCTTGCGGGAAGCGTGCGGCAATACCGTTCGGAACGTTACGGCCAGCGAGACTGCAGGGATCGATCCAAACGAGCCTTTTGATGTGTCTCCTTATGCAGATGCTGTTTTTAAATATTTTTTGCGGAATCCAATAGGTCAGGAAATGGGCCGCAAATTCAAGGTGTCCTTTTCTTCAAGCGATTCCGATACCGGACTTTCCTATATGCACGACCTAGGGTTTATAGCAAAAACCAAGAACGGTATTCGGGGTTTTAAAGTGATGATCGGGGGCGGGTTGGGTTCTCAGCCACGCCATGCCGATACCTTATTCGAATTTTTAGCATCCGATCAGATCATACCTTTAATGGAAGGGGTGATTCGTGTCTTTGATCGTTATGGCGAGCGAAAGAGCAGGGCCAAAGCCAGAATGAAATTTTTGTTGAAAACGATGGGTCTTGATGGCTTTAAAGATCTTTTGGAAGCAGAACAAAAAGCAGTTCCAAATAGTTCGGTGCCGATCGATACTTGGGGCTATCCACAGCCAAAGATTACCGAAGTGGTGCCGCCGATCGTACAGATTAAAGACGACCGTGCATTTGAACTGTGGAAATCTACCAACCTAATACCTCAAAAGCAAGCTGGTTTTGTTGCCATTGGTATAAAAGTACTGTTGGGAGATTTCTATACCGATAAGGCCCGACAATTGGCAGATTTAGTGGCAACCTATGCAGCGGGAGAGATTCGACTTTCGCTACGACAGAACATTGTAATCCCCTATGTAAAAGAGGCGTTGATACCCTTTTTCTACACCGAGTTGGAAAAGCTCGGATTTGTAGCCGCAGGCTACAATACCGCAGCAGATATTACTGCCTGTCCAGGGACGGATACCTGTAATTTGGGTATTGCCAGTAGTACAGGTATCGCCGAAGAATTAGAACGGCTTATCAAAGCAGAGTACCCCGGTTATGTGAGCAATCCGGATGTGGTCATAAAAATTAGTGGTTGTATGAATGCCTGTGGGCAACACAATATGGCGAATATCGGTTTTCAGGGAATGAGTATTCGAACCAAAGATAAACTGGTAGCGCCGGCACTGCAAGTACTTCTTGGCGGTGGAAACATCGGAAACGGTGAAGGACGATTTGCAGATAAGGTAATCAAAATACCCAGTAAGCGAGGTCCTGAAGCCCTACGATTGATATTGAACGATTTCGATACAAATGGTAAAGAAACCAATTATGCCGACTATTATCAGGAAAAGGGGGAGCATTATTTTTATGATTTGCTAAAACCATTGGCAGATATTACGGCCCTCTCAACGGATGATTTTATAGATTGGGGGGCGACCAAAAAATATGAAAAAGCCATTGGGATAGGAGAATGCGCGGGGGTGGTTATTGATTTGATTGCAACGCTCTTGTTCGAAAGTGAGGAAAAAATACAAAATGCCCAAAGTGAATTGGAACAGGAGAACTGGGCGGCGAGTATCTATTATTCGTATACCTCCATGGTAAATTCGGCAAAGGCCCTGTTGACCTCTGAAAATGTAAAGACCAATACACATGCGGCCATCATCGCTGATTTTAATGAAAAGTTTGTGAAGTCAGAACGAATCGAGATTCAAGGTGGTTTTGAGGACCTGGTATTGCAGTTGAATAAAAATGAACCAACAAGGACGTTTGCCGAAAACTATTTAAAAGATGCGCAAACATTTTTAGAAAAAGTGGCAGGCTATCGAAAATTAGAATTGCAGCATGTATAAAGAGGCAAAATTAACGGTTGTAGGCGCTGGCCCCGGTGATGTGGAGTTGATAACCTTAAAGGCGGTAAAAGCCTTGAAGCGTTCCCAAGTGGTGCTTTATGATGCCTTGGTAGACCCACAACTGTTAGACTACGCTCCGGATGCAGTGCATATTTTTGTTGGGAAAAGAAAAGGGTGTTATGCCTACCAACAAACGCAGATCAACGAGTTAATTGTAGTAATGGCCCGAAAGCACGGGCATGTGGTGCGATTAAAAGGAGGAGATCCTTTCGTATTCGGGAGGGGCGCGGAAGAAATGGCGTATGCAGCCCAGCATGGGCTTTCGGTCGCCATGGTCCCGGGTATCTCTTCATGTCTTTCCGTGCCGGCTGCACAAGACATACCGGTTACCAAACGGGGCGCTACGGAAAGTTTTTGGGTAATTACAGGAACCACGAAAGAACACCGCTTGTCCGCAGATGTGGCTTTGGCAGCTAAAAGCAATGCCACCATCGTTATTCTTATGGGCATGGGCAAGTTAGCGGAAATAGTTTCCCTTTTTAAAAAAGAGGGCAAATCAGAAACACCCGTGGGCATCATTCAAAACGGAACCTTGGCAAATGAAAAAATAGGCGTCGGCACCATCGATACGATTGAAAAAGTGGTTGCGCAAAAAGAGCTGTCGAACCCTGCAATCATTATTATAGGCGAGGTGGTAAGGCATCGAAACGCAATGCGGCGAATGTCGCTTGAGCATGCGACAGTTTAGTCGTCTTTGATAGTAAAAGTAAAACTCCTATTGGGAGCAATTTGAAACAATAGAAAAATGATACAAACAGATATTTTAATAATAGGAGCGGGGCCAACAGGTCTTTTTACGGTATTCGAAGCGGGTTTACTAAAACTCAAATGCCATTTGATCGATGCATTGCCGCAAGCAGGTGGCCAATGCTCGGAGATATACCCTAAAAAGCCGATTTATGATATTCCCGCTTTTCCCGAAATACTGGCAGGAGATTTGGTCGATAATTTAATGGAGCAGATTCGGCCTTTTGAACCGGGGTTTACTCTTGGCGAACGGGCAGAGACTCTTGATAGGCAAGAGGATGGTTCTTTTGTGGTAACCACGAACAAAGGCACCAAGCATCAGGCGCCCGTGGTGGTCATTGCAGGAGGGCTTGGTTCTTTTGAACCACGAAAACCACCTATTGAAAACATTACTGATTTTGAGGATAAAGGCGTCGCTTATATTATAAAAGACCCTGAAATTTATAGAAATAAAAAAGTAGTCATCGCAGGTGGTGGCGATTCGGCTTTGGATTGGTCTATTTTCCTCGCGGAAATTGCCTCCGAAGTATCGTTGGTGCATAGAAGGAATGAGTTCAGAGGTGCGTTGGACTCTGTTGAAAAAGCCGCCGAACTGGCCAAATTAGGGAAGATAAAACTCTATACGGAAGCCCAGGTAAAGAAGATTTATGGAGACGAAAACGTAGAAGCAGTTGTCATTAAACATAATGACGCGGAAAAAGGAGAAACTTATGTTGAAACCGATGCCTTTATACCGTTGTTTGGCCTTTCTCCAAAATTGGGACCTATCGGGGATTGGGGCTTGGAAATAGAGAAAAACGCTATTAAAGTGAATAATGCGAAAGACTATCAAACCAATATACCCGGAGTGTTCGCTATTGGTGATGTGAATACCTATGAAGGGAAACTTAAACTCATATTATCAGGATTCCATGAGGCTGCGGTCATGTGCCAGTACGCCTATCAATTGATCAATCCAGGAAAACGCTTTGTAATGAAGTACACTACTGTAGGAGGGGTTGAAGGTTTTGATGGCTCGAAAAAGGAGGCAAAGAAAGAAGTGGTACAGAGTATTTCGTAGTACGGTACATTTAGTAACAGAGACCTTCATCGTTTTGCTATGGTGAAGGTCTTTTTATATCATCTATTCAGGTAATTTAGCTAATTTCTGCCAAAAACCGGTTACTTTCCTTGTTTTTGATCGAACTGTGCTGTTACTTTGTAGCTAGTTCATTACCAAACTGTAATTTGTTATCAAGAAAGGCGGAGGGAATAGACCCTATGAAGCCTTAGCAACCCTTTGCCAAAAGAAGGTGCTACATTCTAGTGCGTGTTTAGCGTAACAGATAACTAAAAAGACGATTGTCTTTCTTTTCCTTTCTTGATACGCTTACTATATTTAGATGTATAATCTTACATGTAACAAAGTGTGGTGTGAGTTAATTTGGTGGTGAAAATGATAAGACAATGAGCAATATTCTAGAAATACTCAAAGAACGAATTCTCGTATTGGATGGTGCGATGGGTACTATGTTACAACGTTACAAATTCCAAGAAGCTGATTTTAGAGGGGAACGTTTTAAAGATTGGGAACATCCCTTGCAAGGGAATAATGACCTGCTGTCTCTGACACAGCCAGAGGCGATTGCCGAAGTGCACCGAAAGTATTTTGCCGCGGGAGCCGATATTGTAGAAACCAATACCTTTTCTGGAACTACCATTGCAATGGCAGATTATTATATGGAGGAATTGGTCTATGAACTTAACTACGAATCGGCAAGAATCGCGAAGAGCGTAGCGGATGAGTTTACGGCCAAAGAGCCCCATAAACCTCGTTTTGTAGCCGGCAGTATCGGGCCAACGAACAAAACGGCTAGCATGTCCCCCGATGTGAACGACCCAGGGTTTCGTGCCATTTCTTTTGAAGAATTACGGGTAGCCTATAAGCAGCAGATAGAAGCCTTGATAGATGGGGGTTCGGATATACTGTTGGTAGAGACCATTTTTGATACCTTGAATGCAAAAGCGGCCCTTTTTGCGATAGAGGAAGTAAAGGAAGAACGTTCCATAGAAGTACCTGTCATGGTCAGTGGAACAATTACCGATGCTTCTGGAAGAACCCTGTCGGGTCAAACGGCCGAGGCATTTCTAATTTCTATCTCACACATTCCCATACTTTCCGTTGGGTTCAATTGCGCCTTGGGCGCCAATCAATTGGTGCCACATTTAGAGGTGCTATCCAGCAGAACCGATTATGCGGTATCTGCGCACCCGAATGCAGGCTTGCCAAACGCTTTTGGAGAGTACGACGAAACTCCTGAACAAATGGCAGAACAGATCAAGGAATATGTAGAAAAAGGACTGGTGAACATTGTGGGGGGCTGCTGTGGTACCACGCCAGAGCATATCACTGCAATTGCCGAACTAGTCAAGGAATACGGTCCTAGAGAAATTAAGAAAATAGGGGTGCCGGTATGATTTTGGAGACCGCTATCTTGCATATTAAAGAAGGGCAAGCACTAAATTTCGAAACGAATTTTGGTCTGGCAACGCCTCTCATTATGCAGGCCAAGGGGTATATCTCGCATGAATTGAAGAAATGCCTTGAAAAAGAAAACCAGTACTTACTGCTCGTTCGATGGGAAACCCTTGAAGATCATGAAGTAGGTTTTCGCAAGTCGCCCCAATATGAAAATTGGAAACAACTATTACATCATTTTTACGAACCATTTCCTGAAGTATTGCACTATAGCTAATGAGCGAATTGAAACCGAAATACCTGAAATTATCCGGGCTTGAACCCTTGGTGGTAACCCCTGAAAACAACTTTATTAATGTTGGTGAACGAACCAATGTTGCCGGTTCAAAGAAGTTTTTAAGGCTTGTAAAGGAAGAGAAATTTGAGGAGGCCTTGGACGTGGCCCGAAATCAGGTGGAGGGAGGCGCCCAGATCATTGATATAAATATGGATGACGGCCTTATAGATGGTAAAGAGGCGATGGTGAAGTTCTTAAACCTGGTCATCGCCGAGCCGGATATTGCACGGGTACCTATCATGATCGATAGTTCAAAATGGGAAATTATCGAAGCGGGGTTGCGGGTGGTACAGGGAAAGTGTGTTGTAAATTCGATTAGTCTAAAAGAAGGAAAAGAACAGTTTGTACAACAGGCCAAATTGATAAAAAGATATGGCGCAGCGGTCATAGTAATGGCTTTTGACGAAGTAGGGCAGGCAGATAACTATGATCGTAGAATCGAAATTTCGAAACGTTCCTATGATATTTTGGTCAATGAAGTACATTTTCCTCCAGAAGACATCATTTTTGACTTAAACATTTTTCCGGTTGCAACGGGCATGGATGAACACAAGCTAAATGCAATCGATTTTATAGAAGCGACCAGGTGGGTGCGTGAAAATCTTCCGTATTGTAGTGTGAGTGGGGGAGTTAGTAATGTCTCCTTTAGTTTTCGGGGCAACAACCCGGTTCGAGAGGCCATGCACTCCGTATTTCTTTACCATGCGATCAAGGCTGGTATGAATATGGGAATTGTAAACCCGACCATGCTCGAAGTGTATGACGATATTCCAAAAGAATTGTTAGAGCGGGTTGAGGATGTGGTTTTGAATCGTCGTGACGATGCTACGGAACGATTGCTTGATTTTGCTGAAACAGTTGTAGGCAAAGCAAAGGAAAGTAAAGTGGATCTTTCATGGCGCGAAGAGCCATTGCAAGACAGGATTACACGGGCTTTGGTAAAAGGAATAGATCAGTACATCGTAGAGGATGTTGAAGAGGCCCGTATAAACGCCAGCAAACCCATCGAGGTGATCGAAGGGAATTTGATGACCGGGATGAATGTTGTGGGAGATTTATTTGGTAGTGGTAAAATGTTTTTACCGCAAGTGGTGAAGTCGGCCAGGGTGATGAAAAAAGCGGTTGCCTATTTGTTGCCTTATATAGAAGAGGAAAAGTTACGGAACCCACAGGTGGGAGACTCAGAGGGGGCTGGAAAAATTCTCATGGCGACCGTAAAAGGAGATGTGCACGATATCGGCAAGAACATCGTGAGCGTCGTATTGGCCTGCAACAATTATGAAATAGTAGATTTGGGCGTTATGGTACCACCTGAAAAAATTATTGCGGAGGCCATCACCCATAATGTGGATATCATAGGTTTAAGTGGTTTGATTACCCCTTCCCTAGATGAAATGGTACACTTGGCAAAGGAGATGCAGCGTAAGAACTTTACGGTACCCTTGTTAATTGGTGGTGCCACAACGAGCAAGGCACATACGGCGGTAAAAATAGACCCACAATACAAGGAGGCCGTTGTTCATGTGAACGACGCATCGCGTGCCGTAACGGTGGTGGGCGACTTGCTAAAGAAAGAGACCAAAAAAGCGTATAAAAAGAACTTGAAAGACGACTACGAGGTTTTTCGTGAGAAGTTTTTAAAACGATCCGTAAAAAAGGAGTACAAAACAATCGAAGCGGCCAGAAAAAATAAATTTAAGATTGATTGGAACACCTCTAAAATTGTGCCTCCCAAAGAACTCGGTATTCAGGTCATTGATGAGATAGATTTGGAAAAATTACTTCCGTTTATAGATTGGACACCTTTTTTCAGAAGCTGGGAACTGCATGGGAAATATCCCGATATCTTAAAAGATGATGTGGTGGGTACCCAAGCAACCGATCTTTTTGCCGATGCGCAAGCCATGTTGAAAAAAGTACTTTCTGAAAAACAACTCACCGCTCGGGGCGTCTTCGGACTTTTTCCTGCGAATAGTATAAATGAGGATGATATTGAAGTGAGTACCGTTCGTACAGATTCGGATACCATTGGGAATGAAAATAAGGAACAATACGTTTTTAGAACCTTACGGCAGCAGCTGCAAAGAAGAGAAGGAGTGCCAGACTATGCACTGGCTGATTTTATAGCGCCAAAAGCATCTGGAACACAAGATTATATAGGATGTTTTTGTGTTAGTACGGGATTCGGCACCGCTGAACTTGCGGCGGCATACGAAAAGGATTTAGATGATTATAGTTCTATAATGATCAAGGCGTTGGCAGATCGTTTGGCAGAAGCTTTTGCCGAGTATTTGCATAAGGAAGTACGAATAAAACATTGGGGGTATGCAGCGGATGAAGCGCTGACGAATGATCAACTTATCAACGAAAAATATAAGGGAATACGACCCGCTCCGGGCTATCCTGCCTGTCCCGATCATTTGGAAAAATTAACGATATGGGAACTACTTAGCGTAGAAGAACGTATTGGCGTACAATTGACAGAGAGCTTGGCGATGTGGCCTGCGGCATCGGTGAGCGGATACTATTTTGGAAACCCCGAAGCCCGCTATTTTGGTCTTGGAAAAATTAAGAAGGATCAGGTGGCCGATTTTGGAGAAAGAAAAGGAATATCGGTAGCGAAAGCAACGAAATGGTTGGCCCCGAATATTGCAGATGAGTAAGTTGAAAATTTTAGATACTTGTGGTTAATTTGGGAATAAATAGAACGGTTTTTTAACGGGACCCATGATGTAAAAATAATTTTAATGAAAAGTCAAATGAATCTAAAAACCAGTAAGAAGCAGATCAATAGGACCTTAATACGATTTTTTAACAGCCATAAGGTGCAATCTCTATTTGTAGTGTTGGTAGGATTTTTATCGGTCCTTACCGTAGTGCGTGGACTTTTGATATTGAAAGATACGGCACGCTTTTATGGTGTAGGGGAGTATTTCTTCTGGGTAGGTCTTTTGGTCACGAGTGCCCTATTCTTCTTTTTCACTAGCGCGAAGCTTTTTATGGTGCCCATAAAAAGTAGCGAAGGTTCAGGAAGAAACAAGTAGTCGTAGGCGCAAATGCGTTAGGGATTGCAGCGGCATCTTTTTTACAACTGCTTTTGATGATGCCTGAGAAGAAAATAAAAAAATAAAGCGGAAAGCCCGCCCATCCTTCGGTGGGAACGCCATACTATAAAGCGGCATGAGGATACCTCATCGTACTTAAATAGCATGGTAATTAAAGCGTAAAACAAATGAAAGTAACAGAACATATAGAAAGTGCCAAAGGAAATACCCTGTTCTCCTTCGAGATTATTCCCCCTTTAAAAGGCAGAAATATTCAAGAACTGTATAACAACATTGATCCTTTGATGGAGTTTAAACCGCCTTTTATAGATGTGACCACTTCTCGTGAAGAGTATGTCTATATTGAACGTGACGGATTGTTGGACAAAAAACTTACTCGAATGCGTCCCGGTACCCTCGGTATTTGTGCATCGATCAAACATAAGTACGATGTTGATACGGTACCCCATGTGCTTTGTGGAGGGTTCACCAAGGAAGAAACGGAGTATCTACTGGTAGACTGTCATTATTTGGGAATCGATAATGTGATGGCGCTTCGAGGGGATGCTATGAAGGATGAAAAGTATTTTATGCCTACCAAGGGCGGGCATGAATTTACCATCGACTTGGTGCGGCAAATAAATGATATGAATTGCGGCCAATACCTACTTGAGAATATGGGGGGCGATAATTGTGCCGATTTTTGCATTGGAGTAGGAGGCTATCCTGAAAAACATTTGGAAGCACCCTCTTTAAAATCGGATCTGAAGCGTTTGAAGGAGAAGGTAGAAGCTGGTGCCGATTATATTGTTACCCAAATGTTCTTTGACAATCAAAAGTATTTTGAATTTGTTGCCGCCGCCAAAGAAATGGGAATAAATGTGCCCATTATTCCGGGCATAAAACCCATCGCTACCAGAAAACATTTGCAGTTGTTGCCGCAGGTGTTTAAGATCGATATACCTCAGGACTTGATCGACGCTGTGGAGGACTGCCCGAATAACAAAGCTGTACGACAAGTGGGTGTGGAATGGGCCATTGCACAATCGAAGGAACTAAAAGAAGCAGGAGTACCGGTATTGCATTATTATTCTATGGGGAAGTCAGATAATGTAAGGGCAATTGCCCAGGCACTCTTTTAACTTTTTTGACCTTTAGATGCTATAAAAATGACGGCTTTCTTTCGATTTTAATTTGGGAATAGTTTTACCTTTGACTTCTATGAGCCTAAGGGGATGCCTACTTTTATTGGTACTTGTCGTAACTGTTGGTTTTTCTCAGGAGGGAAAAGAGAAGCAACACTACATTCTTGAAGCCGCCCCTTTCCAGGGTTCCATTATTTTACATAATACAGATATTTCACATCTGATCACCGAACATCCCACTGGTTTGATGCTAGGGTACAGTCGAAAAACCTTCGGTAAGAAAGATTGGGAACAATTATACAACTATCCGGATTGGGGAGCGTCATTTATTTATCAAGATACCCATAGCCCTACCTTGGGGAAAACCTACGGACTTTTTGCCCATTTTAATTTTTACTTTTTAAAACGAAATCTACAACTACGCGTGGCAAACGGAATTGCCTATGCCACCAACCCCTACGATCGGGTCGACAACTTTCGAAATAATGCCTATGGCTCGAAATTCCTGAGTACCACCTATTTAATGTTGAATTACCAAAAAGAGCGTATTTTTAAACGGTTGGGAATAAAAGCAGGGGTGTCGGTTATACACTACTCGAATGCAAACGTAAGGGCTCCCAATACCTCTACGAATACACTGGCATTTAATGCCGGGCTTGTTTATTCGATCGGAGATGACGAGCCTGATTATATAAAAAGGGAAAAGGTTAAAATAGTTGAACCTTTTCGGTATAATATAGCACTTAGGGGCGGCGTAAATGAGAGTGATAATATCGGCTCTGGGCAATACCCTTTTTACATTATCTCTGGATATGTTGACAAACGTGTAGGTCGCAGAAGTGCCCTGCAATTGGGAACCGATGTTTTCTTTAGTAATTTCTTGAAAGAATTAATAGAATACCAAAGCATTTCCTTTCCTGAAAATGAAGTGGCGGCAGATACCGATTATAAGCGGGTGGGTCTTTTTATTGGGCATGAACTTTTTATAAACCAGTTAAGCATTACCACCCAATTAGGGTATTATGTGTACTATCCCTTCGATTTTGAAGGTAGGTTGTATAACCGAGTGGGACTCAAACGCTATTTCGGAGATCGATGGTTTGGCGAGATTTCGTTGAAGTCGCATGCAGCCGCTGCCGAAGCGGTTGAGTTTGGTGTGGGGATACGGCTCTAAGAGAGAAATTATAAGATATAGAACAAGCGAGAAAGAATAAGGTAATCCTATTTTAGAATTACAAGTACGGAATGATGAGCACAGATTTAAAACTAAAAACGATACATGCTCCTTTTGCAGGAAAGAGGCGCACACTTTCTAGTAGGGGCGCAATTTTCCTTGGAACACTCTGTTTCGCCTTACTTACAGCCTGTAATTCGGAATCGGCACCCGATTGTTTTCAAAGCGCCGGAGATTTGGTCCGGGATGAGGTGTCGGTAGCTCCTTTTACCCAAATCACTGTTTTTGAGAATGTGTCTTTAGTATTGACCCAGGGTGATACCCAGAAGGTTGAAATCGAAACAGGAGACAACCTGAGGGAGGAAGTTAGTGCAATAGTCGAAGGGGAGCGTTTGTTACTACGTGATACCAATGATTGTAATTTTTTTAGGGAGTATGGGAGTACCACAATATATGTGACGGCGCCCAATATTACCGAAATACGCAGCAGTTCGGGATGGCCCGTTACTAGCAATGGCACCCTATCCTATAACAGTTTACAGTTGCTATCTGAAAGTTTCATTAACCAGGAGTCGGAAACCACCGACGGGGAATTTGATTTAGATATTGCCTCGGAAAACCTAAGTGTACTGGTAAACGGAATTGCCTATTTTAAACTTCGTGGGACTGTTACCAATTTTAGCGTAAATATTGCAGCGGGCGATTCGCGGATAGAAGCAGAGGACTTAGTAGCACAAAATGTAACCATCAACCATCGGGGGTCGAATGACGTTTTGGTAGACCCGCAAGAATCGATCAGTGGGGTTATTCGCGGTACCGGAGATGTGATTGCTGGGACAAGACCTGAAGAAGTGGCCGTGGAAATACTGTATAAAGGCCGTCTGTTATTTCGATAGTGAGTGGTCGTCAGGTCCAAACCTAAACGCACTTAGTTAATCCAATATACTTGAACCCAATAACGAAATACCTGAAAAACCTCTTTGCCAAGCAGCGAATTCTTGATGAAGACGCCTCGCTTACCGGTCTGGCAAGGGCCGATGCGCTTTTAACGGCCTTGGTGAATGAAAAGCGAATACCCGGTTTGGCAATCACCGTTTTAAAATCTGGGAAGACGGTTTTTCAAAAGGGGTATGGTCATGGTGATTTGGATGTGAAGACCCCAATAGACCCCAAACGTACCGTTTTTCGAATAGCCAGTGTTTCGAAACCGATTGCCGCCACCGCGTTGGCCTATATGGTAGCTGATGGCCTCATAGATCTCGATGCTTCTTTCTACAGTTACGTACCCTATTACCCTAAAAAAAAATACGACTTTACCATTCGCCAGTTGGCGAGTCATACCGCGGGGATAAGGGGATATCGCGGTATTGAATACGGCCTTAACGAACCCTTTTCGATCAAAGAAAGCATTGCTTTGTTCAGAGATGACCCCTTGCTGTTCGCACCGGGAACCGATTATCATTACAATAGTTTCGATTGGGTATTGCTATCGCTTGCGATGCAGGAGGTAAGTGGTATACCGTTTGAAGTGTATGTGCAGGATAAGGTGTTGAATCGTTTGGGAATGAACCATACTTTTGCGCCGCCTCTGCGCACTGCTAGTTCCGAAAGAAGTCACGGGATCAAGGTGCGTACGGTTTCTGATATGGAAATGGAACAGAAAACTACCTTTTACTCCAAAAACAAGCTTGGTTTTCGGAAGGCGATTCCGGTAGACAATTTTTATAAATTGGCGGGTGGTGGTTACCTTTCGACAACAGAGGATATTGCGCGTTTGGGACAGGCTTATCTGAATGGTGAGATCCTGAACGAATCAGTATTGGCGCCATTTTTGACTGCGCAGATCATTGCGGGAAAATCAACGTATTACGGACTGGGTTGGCAGGTAAGTGAAGATGTCAGCGGCCGCAAGTATTACGGTCATATCGGTAATGGCGTTGGTGGCTACTCGAACTTTTTTGTGTACCCCGAAGAACGACTGGTATGTTCAATTTTGGTGAACTGCACAGATCCTAAGGTACAGGATTCTTTAGATGCGGCCGTGAATGCCATCATTTTGGGAATGAGCGATGATTTTGTCTCCTAAACATCCCATGAATCCATCTACTAAGATTTTATAGGATACAGTTGCCAGTGTTTTTACAATCTATTAATTTAGGACTATGGGAAGAAAAGTCACCCTTCTGATATTTTTTTTGTACGGCTTTCTTGCAGTAGGCCAAACTTCGATTTCGGGGCAGGTTGACACTGCGGTGGTGCCGACAAATCAGGAAGTATATTTGGGGCTTGTGTCCGTTGATGAGGTATCTCAGGAAGTCATGAAAGAACCTGTTGATAGCGCATTGATTGATGCGGACGGTTTTTTTTCTTTTCCATCTTTAAAAATAGCTGCTAAAGACGCCGTCTATCGTATTTATGTAGATAGGGTGGAAAAGGCTTTGGAAGGCACCTTGAAAGCGGAACAACGTTTCATTTTCTCCCAAAAAGATAGCATTCGTTTCAAGAAAAACAAGAATCCTTTTTCACAGTATAGCAACACCAATAAAGCGGATGCTGAATGGAAACGCTTGCGAAAATATGAGTCTGCCTTATCTCAAGTGAACGCCAAAGATTCCGATAGTATTTCTTTTGCCTATGTGAATGGGGTGAAGACGTACGCCAAAGACTCCTTACGTATTCTCATGGTCAAGTTGATCGGCATCAAACAACTTGATACGAAAGACCTTCTGGAGAAAGACATTGCCAAAAACGCTGAGTATTATATTGCGCTACTGAAAGAACTTAAAAAGAGCGATTTGGACCGTAGTGATTACTTGTTCTTGGAAAACAAATTGGCATTTCTTACCACGGAAACTGCCGAGGCCAAATTTCGGGTAAGTACAATTTTAAATCTGATACTTGGCGGTGCGCTACTAGCGTTGGTTTGGCTTCTTCTTCGCCAAAGAAATAGAAAGAACACTTGGGACCTTTCTGATCTAAGCAAACAAGAACGCACCATTCAATACCTCATTTTAGAGGGAAAGAGCAATAAGGAAATTGCCGGGGAACTTTTTATAAGTTTGAGTACCGTAAAAACACACATTACCAATATCTACAGTAAGTTACAGGTTTCTAGTAGAAAAGAACTATTCCAAAAATCGCAAAATTAAGCAGGGTACTAGTCCTTAAATAGTACGCCTCGTTTTTCTTTTTACTCGCTTTCTGTGCGTACTTGCGCACCAAAATCACCCATGCGAATCTTTTTAATGAGCCTATTGTTGCTGGTGACCTCACATACCTACGGGCAGCAGTACTATACAATTTCTGGAACGGTGGTAGATGCCGACAACAATTCGGTGCCAGTGGGTGATGTAATGCTATTTCAAAAGAAAGAGGGACACTTGTTTAAATATGCGACCCTGCAAGATGGGGCCTTTTCTTTTGAAGAAGTTCCAGTTGGTAACTATACATTGAGGGTGAACTGTATTGGTTTTCAGGAAGAAGAACGCCTTCTGGAACTTTCTGGGAATCGAAGACTGAATTTCTCGTTACGGACAAAGGTTACCGAATTGGACGAAGTGGCCGTCATAGCCGCTAAACCTTTGGTTATCAATAAAAATGGGAACATGAAAATAGATGTAACGAACCCCATCTTTGCAGCCATACCGGAACCGATGGAACTACTAGCTAGATTTCCAGGAATTCAGGTAAGTGCAGACCGGCAATCCCTGGTAGTTTTAGGAAAAGGAAGCCCTTTAATTTATATAGGCAACCAGCGAATATCCTTAGAGGAGTTCAATGCCCTGGCAGTAGATCGTATTGAGAGCGTAGAAATCGTTCGAAACCCGTCTGCTAAATACGAGGCAGATGGGAGGGCGGTTTTATTGGTTACTAGAAAGCGCGTTGAAACGGAAGGAAGTACCCTTGGTTTTAAGGAAACGCTGTCTATGAAACAGAATTTCAACAACTATAATGGGTTGAATGTAAATGTTAAAAAGAACAAATGGACCTTGCAGGGTACCTTGGGTTATAATATCCTGCAGACTTGGGAAAGTAACAGCTTTGTCTTTGAAATACCAGCTGAAGAACTTTATTCAGACTACCTTGTCCTGATCGATAAAAACGACCGCGAGCAATTGAACCTTGGTCTGGGGCTCTTTTACGAGATAAACAAGACCGATTATTGGTCCTTGAGTGCCACGGGAAAACTACAAGACGATCATTTTCGAATCGATACGAATACTTTTTTAAGGCAAGGAGCTAGTGAGGATTTGGTTGATACGGAAACTTTTAATGAAACAAATAAAGATTTTATAAGTGTCAACTTCAATTACAACAAACTGCTAAAGGAAGATTTAAGCCTCTTTACCGGTATGCAATATTCCTCTTTTCTTCAAGCATTACAGACCAATATTTTTAATAATTACAACAGCAGTGGTTTTATGGTATCCCAAAATCGATTCCAAAAGTACCGCCTTAATGCCCTTGCCTATCGATTGGATATTACAAAGACTTTTGATGGGGCTGAAATATTGGAATGGGGCATAAACCTTAGCGAAGCAAGGGCAAATGCACTCACTGAAATCGATTTTTTTGAACCCCTGTCCGAAGCACGGTTCGCGTTTGATTATGCTGAACGTTTATTTGCCGGTTATGCGCAACGATCCGGGGATATCGGATCAAAACTAAACTATAGTATGGGGCTCCGGGCGGAATATAACAAAGTTGAAGGGGAAGTAGGGCAAGCTGCTGCCCCGATTGTTGAAAGAGAAGGGTTTGTGTTGTTTCCCAAGGCCCTCTTGAATATAGCATTAGACAGTACCAAAAGTCTTGCCTTTAACTATGCGAAGAACATTCGTCGGCCCAATTATTCAAGAGCAAGCTCCATAACCTCTTTTATAAATCCATTGCTGGAAGGGGCGGGTAATGTAAACCTGCGACCTACGATCATCGATGAACTGTCGGCTGTTTTTCAAAGAAAGAAGACGACCCTTACCGCAAGCTATTCGAGAAGCAAGTACCCCGCTTATTTTACCATTGCGTACGATACCGAAAATGAACGAGCCGTACTCTCCCAAAGAAATTTGGACCGGGAATCTTTTTTAGACCTTTCACTAAATATGCCTTTCACAAGGGGTAGATGGACATCTTCAAACTACATTTCAGTTTCTTATAGAAAGATCCAGGATGCGACAGCATTGATTGCAAAAGCAAGGCCGTATGGGTATTTCTATACAAACCATCAATACAAGTTGGGAAAAACAACTACCGTGGGATTCGGAGGATGGGCCCTTACAAAGCGATCAGAAGGAATTTTCAATAGAAATGCTATGGTGGTGTTGGAAGCGTCCATTGCGAAGACCTTGTTCAAAAAACTACATTGTTCCGTACGCTTTAATGATATCACCAGGGCAATGAACTTTAGGGAGTCGTACGCGATTGGAGGGGTCAATGCCAATGGTGTCTATTTTGCCGACGGAAAAGAAATTGCCCTATCGCTAAAGTATACATTTGCAAAAGGAAAAGCTGGTGCCTATAAAAACAAGAATGTAGATGAAGGATTGGATCGGATAAGATGATTGTTAGATCAAGGTTAAATCTATTTTTGTTTAATAAGTATTAATTATCTTTAAACAAAAAAACAATGAAATTGCTACGCTCTTTTTTACCGCTCCTTTTTGTTTGTGCTTTTATTACCAATGTAAATGCTCAGGAAATCACTGCATTCCCTACGATGTTTGGAGAACATTTTTACCAGGACAAAGAAAAAATTGGTTGGAAACAAGTTGAGTCATTAATGGAGACCAACCCAGCTGCCCTCGAACACTGGAAAAAATCCAAAAAACAGTTTATGGGCGCTTTTGTCGCGCAGACGGCCAATCTTGGTTTTGGCATTTGGTTTTTGGTGAATGAAAACAATGATAAATCTACAACAGCTCCCATTATTGGTTTTGCAGGTACAGCGGTCGCAGGTTCTATCTTTTATTTTCTTTCTTCCAAATCAAAAAAGAATGCCATATTGGAGTACAACGATGGCCTCGACAAGAAAACCACCTTTAGACTGATGCCAACAAGTAATGAAAATGGGATAGGGCTGGCCTTAAAATTTTAGGGTCGCTACTTCTGTTTATTTGGTAAATGTTTTTTTTGTTCTCGAATTAGGCAGTAAGTTCCGTGAACAAACTTTCCAGATTTTTGTTCTTACGGCTTAATTGCAAAGTCTTTAACTGGTTGTCATGCGCAAAATCAAAAACGGCAGGCCGCATATCTTTTGACGTATCAAAATGAATCTCGTAAACGAAACCCGATACGTTCCGTACGCTGGTCACGTGCGACAGTTGTTTTAAAAAAGCCTCTTCAACGCGATAATCGAACTCTACTTCGATGAGCTGCTCTTGCTCCTCACGAAGATCCGATAGTTTCTTATCGGCCACCAATACTCCTTTGTTAATGATTAAAACACGATCACATACCGCTTCCACTTCTTTCATGATATGTGTGGAAAGTAAGATGGTCTTTTCCTTTCCTATTTCACGAATGAGCTTACGAATTTCCAATAATTGATTGGGGTCGAGGCCGGTAGTAGGTTCATCTAAAATCAAAACATCGGGTTCATGTAATAGTGCCGCTGCCAGGCCCACACGTTGCCGGTATCCCTTAGAAAGTTGTCCTATTTTTTTATGCGCTTCGGTAGTCAGGCCTGTTTGGTCGATCACAGCTTCAATCCGTGTTTTTGCCACCTTGTATACTTCTGCATTGAAGGTCAAATATTCTTTTACATACATGTCTAAGTACAACGGGTTGTGTTCGGGCAAGTAGCCGATACTTTGTTGTACTTCTTTTTTATCCTTTAAGACATCGAATGTATTTACATGGGCCTCTCCTTCATCTGCCTCATGATAAGTGGTCAAAACCTTCATCATGGTAGATTTGCCCGCACCATTTGGACCAAGGAAACCTACGACCTCGCCGCGACCCAATTCAAATGAAACATTGTCCAACGCCTTTTGACTACCAAAAGCTTTTGAAATATTTTTAACCCTAATCGACATCTTATTAAATTTTAACCAAAAATACATAATAAAGCTCGATGCTTTTATTGCATATTCTGCATAAATGCCGTCTAAGAAAATTTAATCCGTAACCAAAATCTAATAAATTCGAAAAAATCAAAAAAAATGCACACTGCAATTTGATTATTGAATTTAATTATTACTTTAGCCAAAGTTTAAGTGTACAATGATCAAACAATATTTCTATAACGGTTCTTACTTTTACTTCTTTTTTAGAAGTGAAGCGGGGCTGTCATAGGATATTGAAAATTGATATGATATTGAAGTCCCGCAAACAGCGGGACTTTTTTGTTTTAAAATTTTTTGCAGCATTCTCAATTCCGATGGGAGGCCGAATTGCTTTAAAAACCACCAACCAAGTGAATTTGAAAATAGCCATACAGGGAATAAAAGGTTCAAACCACCACCAGGTGACTCGGGAGTACTTTGGAGATGATGTAACATTGGTAGAATGCATGTCTTTTGATTATTTGGTTGACTGTTTACTTAATGACAGCGCCGATAAAGGGGTGATGGCCATTGAAAATTCCATTGCAGGATCTATTATTCCCAACTATGCACTTATCTACCATAACAGTCTTCATATTATCGGGGAACATTATCTTACGATCAACCATAACCTAATGGCCTTGAAGGGGCAAGAAATCGACCATATCGAAGAAGTACGGTCGCATCCAATGGCATTGTTACAGTGCAAAGAGTTTTTTAGGGCCTATCCGCATATAAAACTGGTAGAAGATGTAGATACGGCCGAAACGGCAAGGCGCATTCAAGAACAACAATTGAAGAAGGTCGCTGCAATTGCACCGAACGTGGCTGCCGATTTGTACGGGTTGAACATCGTAGCGCCAGGGATACAGACCATTAAGAATAATGCTACCCGCTTTATTATTGTTAAAACGAAAAACAAGGAGTTGCCCGAAGCTGATATTAACAAGGCTTCCATTCGGTTTGTCACCGACCATAAAAGGGGCAGCCTGGCAGCTATACTTAACGTGATGAGCGATTGTCTTTTGAATTTAACGAAAATACAGTCACTTCCAATAATTGAAACACCTTGGAAGTATGCCTTTTTTGTAGATGTTACTTTTGAGGAATATGGGAATTTTAAAAAGGCAAAATCGCTTTTGAACATCATGGCAGAAGATTTTAAAGTACTGGGTGAATATAAAAATGGAAGGCTATGATACGTACAGCGGATCGATTGCATACGGTAGAGGAATATTACTTCTCAAAAAAACTTAGAGAAGTCCGTGGCTTAATTGCCGAGGGGCGCCCCATTATCAATATGGGTATCGGGAGTCCCGATTTGGTGCCGTCCAAGGAAATTGTAGAAAGTATACAACAGGCGGTTTTAGAGCCAGGAGCGCACCAGTACCAAAGCTACCAAGGATTACCGGCCCTCAGAGAGGCTATTGCCGATTTTTATGCGAACAGGTTTGGCGTTGAATCGGATCCACTCAGTGAAATTTTACCCTTGATGGGATCTAAAGAAGGCATCATGCATATTAGTATGGCCTTCCTCAACCCCGGAGACGAGGTGTTGATTCCAAATCCCGGGTATCCCACCTATACCTCGGTGACCAAATTGGTCGGCGCAACGCCTAAATATTACAACCTTCGAGAGGCCAATGATTGGTTTCCAGATTTGGAAGCATTGCAAGAATTGGATTTAAATAAGGTGAAATTAATGTGGGTGAGTTACCCACATATGCCCACCGGTGCCGTAGCGACCAAAACGCAATTTAAAGCCTTGATTGCTTTCGCAAAGAAGAACGATATTTTGCTGGTGAATGATAACCCTTACAGTTTTGTCTTGAACGATACGCCTTTGAGTATGTTGGCGGTTGAAGGGGCAAAAGAGGTGGTACTTGAATTAAACTCATTGAGCAAGACCTTTAATATGGCCGGTTGGCGCGTGGGAATGGTGCTGGGAAGCGCAGAACACATCAATGCGGTACTAAAAGTGAAAAGTAATATGGATTCTGGAATGTTCTATGGAATTCAAAAAGGCGCGATTGCTGCTTTAAAAAGTCCGCAAACATGGTTCGATGAATTGAACAAAACCTATCGATCAAGAAGAAGGTTGATTTTTGAATTGGCCGATAGGCTTCAATGTACCTATGATAAACAGGCTGTTGGGATGTTCGTATGGGCCAAATTGCCCCCGGAAATTAACGCTGCGGAGAAGTTCATTGACGAGCTGTTGTACGATAAGAATGTTTTTATCACTCCAGGAACTATCTTCGGAAGCAACGGGGAGGGATATATTCGCTTTTCGCTCTGTGTAACGGAAGAAAAAATACAAGAAGCAATCAATAGGTTTTAAATCATAGATAGAATGAATGTTTTTATCATCGGTATAGGTCTTATAGGAGGTTCTTTTGGAAAGGACATCAAACGCTTGCGACCTGAGACCAAAATTTATGGTATCGATACAAATACCGTGCATTTGGAAGAAGCCATGGCTTTGAATATTATCGATTTTAAATCGGATTATGAAGCACTTGGCATTGCTGATATGGTTATTGTGGGCGTTCCCGTAGATGCCATGCTCAAGGAACTTCCCAAGATTTTAGACCTTGTAAATGACGATTGTGTCGTATTTGATGGGGGTTCTACCAAAAGCCTTATTTGCAAGGCGTTGGAAGCGCATCCTAAACGTCGCAACTATCTATCTTGCCACCCCATTGCGGGTACCGAGTTTTCGGGTCCCGGTGCCGCGATAGAATTATTATATGAAGGCAAGACCAATATCATCTGTGAAGTTGAAAAGACAGCTTTTAAACTGCAGGAGAAGACGATCGAGCTTTTTCGCGAAATGGGTATGCGTATTCGGTACATGAATCCAGAGGCACATGACAAGCATATCGCCTACGTGTCGCATTTGTCACACATCAGTTCTTTTATGTTGGGAAAGACGGTTATTGAGAAAGAGAAAAACGAACGTGATATTTTTGATATGGCCGGGAGTGGTTTTGAAAGTACCGTGCGTTTGGCCAAAAGCTCTCCGGCAATGTGGACCCCGATATTCAAACAGAACAAAGAGAACGTGGTAGAAACATTGAACGAGTATATCAGCAATTTGGAAGCATTCAAACAATTGCTGGTAAGCGATGATTATGAAGGTATTTACAACGAAATGTACGACACCAATAAGATCAAAGAAATTTTAAACGGCATACCATTGAATAAATAAGGGGTCAGGTGCTATAACTGAAACACATGCTATTTAAACGGGTGTAAACCGAAATTGTAAAGGGTAAAATTGATAGAGAACAATCAAAAACATAAAAGATAAATTAAGCGTAAAAATGGAAAATACAAAAGAAATGAGGTCATGGTTAGATACGATGGGATTGGATCACCCATTGGTGATTGCAGGGCCATGCAGTGCTGAGACCGAAGACCAGGTAATGCGTATCGCCAACGATTTAAAAGATACCGATGTAAATTACTACCGAGCGGGTATTTGGAAGCCGCGCACCCGTCCAGGAAATTTTGAAGGAGTAGGTGCATTGGGGCTAAAATGGCTGCAGAAGGTGAAGGAAGAAACGGGAATGAAAACTGCTACTGAAGTCGCAAATCGTGCCCATGTTGAACTTGCTTTGGAACATGATATTGATCTATTGTGGATCGGCGCACGCTCTACCGTAAGCCCATTTATTGTTCAGGAAATTGCGGATGCCTTGGAAGGAACCGATAAAATTGTTTTGATCAAGAACCCTGTAAATCCTGATTTGGCTTTATGGCTCGGGGCGGTTGAACGCTTGTATACGGCGAATATTAAAAAACTAGGTGTTATCCATAGAGGGTTTTCAACCTATGAAAAAACCAAGTATCGGAATATTCCGGAATGGCAGTTGGCGATCGATTTACAAACGAAATTCCCTGATTTGCCCATCATCAACGATCCTTCGCATATTACGGGGAAGCGCGATATGATTTTTGATGTTTCTCAGACAGCTTTAGACCTCAACTTCGACGGCCTAATGATCGAAACGCATTACGATCCCGACAATGCCTGGAGTGATGCCGCCCAACAGGTTACCCCTGAAAGGCTAGTGCAAATTATGCGAGACCTTCGTATTCGAAAAGAAACCGACGTAGAGGCCGAATACAACAGTAAGCTAAGCAACCTTCGGGCACAAATAGATGTAATCGATAATCAACTGATCGATACCTTGGGGAAACGCATGAAAATTTCTGACGGAATCGGTGGTTTGAAAAAACAACGAAACGTGGCCGTATTGCAATCGAACCGATGGAACGAGATTTTGGGTAAAATGATTTTGGAAGGAGAATCTCAAGGATTAAGTGAAGAGTTTGTGTTGCGCATGTTCAAAGCAATTCACCAAGAATCGATTCGCCACCAAGAAAAAATCATCAAAGCGTAAAAAGCATATTTCTATGGCGGTTGCACCTGTCTAAACGGGTGCACCTGCCCTTTTTAAGAAATAAAGGGTAACGGCTGTTGCCCTTTTTGGGTTAGAACCGTCTATGGTAAGCCTAAAAACCGTTATTTTGTGCCATATGATACGAAATCACCCTAGGGAATGAAAGGCATAGTGTATAAATCAACGGGCAGTTGGTATACAGTAAAGGCCACCAATGGTACTTTTTATGAATGCCGTATAAAGGGTAAGTTTCGTATTCAAGGTATTAAAAGTACCAATCCGATAGCGGTAGGTGACGAAGTTACTTTTGAATTGGAGAGCCAAGGAGATGCAGAGGTCGGTACTATTTCCGCAATTGGTGATCGCAAGAACTACATTATACGTAAGTCTGTAAATCTTTCGAAGCAGACCCATATCATTGCTACCAACCTAGATCAGGTTTTTTTGATGATTACATTGAATAATCCCACCACTTTCACGGTTTTTATTGATCGTTTCTTAGTCACAGCAGAAGCCTATGATATACCAGTGGTACTCCTTTTTAACAAAATAGATACGTATGCACCGGAGGAACTTGATGAGGTAAAGTACTTGGCGGCACTCTACCGGGAAATAGGGTATGATTGCATAGGTATTTCTGCAAAAACCGGTAAAAATATCGATACGGTACGGGAGCTGATGAAAGATACTGTCAGTATGTTCGCTGGTCATTCGGGCGTGGGTAAATCAACCTTGGTAAACGCACTGGAACCCGATTTACAGTTGAAAACTGCCGAAATTTCGAACCAACACCTTCAAGGGCAGCAC
Source organism: uncultured Flavobacteriaceae bacterium (assembly GCA_938020445.1). Taxonomy (GTDB): domain Bacteria; phylum Bacteroidota; class Bacteroidia; order Flavobacteriales; family Flavobacteriaceae; genus Pelagihabitans. The sequence goes on from CALIIC010000001.1 coordinate 39,945, forward strand.
ACCACTACCTTTGCCGAGATGTTCGACCTTGCATTCGGAGCACGAATTATTGATACTCCTGGGATTAAAGGGTTTGGTATCGTAGATATGGTAAAAGAAGAGATAGGCGATTATTTCCCAGAGTTCTTTCGGTTAAAGAGTGCTTGTAAGTTCAATAATTGCTTACATCTAGATGAACCTAAATGTGCAGTTAAGGATGCTTTGGATACTGATCAAGTAGCCTGGAGCCGTTACAAAAGTTATGTGCAAATGGTGAGCGGGGATGATGGGAACTATAGGATCGATGAATACGCAAGTAAGGATCGGTAAGGCCAATTCATACTAAAAACAAGATTCGCTTCTATGGATGCGGGTATTTCGCTAATACAATAATAATGCGAGCAATATTACAAAGGGTTTCCCAGGCGAGTGTTAGGGTCGGTGGGGAATTGGTTTCCGAAATAGGGACTGGACTATTGATTCTTTTGGGAATAGAAGAAGCCGATACCCAGGAAGATATTGAATGGCTCGGCCGTAAAATAGCAAACCTTCGAATTTTCAATGATTCCGATGGGATGATGAATAAATCGATACGCGAGGTTGAAGGGGATGCCTTGGTTGTAAGTCAGTTTACCTTGCATGCTGCCATTAAAAAGGGAAATCGCCCTTCCTATATCAAAGCGGCCAAACCTACTACTGCTATTCCGCTGTACGAAGCTTTTGTAAAACAGTTGGAAATAAACCTAGGGCGTTCGGTAGGTACAGGAATCTTCGGGGCAGATATGCAAGTATCACTGTTGAACGATGGGCCGGTGACAATTATCATAGATACAAAAAACAAAGAATAGTATTTCAAATAATTTTTATAGTTTTGCGTTTCCACTGTAGGAATTTACCAATCCGTTGTCAGTAACAAACCAACCTAGAATGCGTTTTCTTTTTTTACTCAGTTCCCTATGCTGCCTTTTTAGTTCTTCGGCCCAAGAAGGTGTATACCAATCCCTTTTGCTTGATAAAACACTCACGGAGAATGCCGATGCAATTGTGCGCTTGGATCAAATGGAAGTGAACATTGTTTCTCAAGATCAAATGACTTATTCCGCTAAAAAAGTGGTGACGGTTTTGAATAAATCCGGACGCAAATATGCACGTACAGTTGTGGGGTACGATAAGGAAACCAAAATTAAAAAGCTGGAGGCTTTTGTGTATGACAAGCTTGGGAAAGAGGTGGAGCATATCAAGAAAAAAGATTTTGAAGATGTAAGTGCGGCAGATGGTTTCTCTTTGTATATCGATGATCGTTTGTTGTATTATGACTATAAGCCCTCCCAATATCCGTACACGTTGGAATTTATCTATGAAATAGAGACTACAGATACCGGAGCACTTCGACCGTGGTATTTTCAGTCGAGTTATATGACGAGTATTGAAAAGAGCCGGTATTCCTTGAAGTATAGTTCCAATGCGCTTAAACCGGTGGTGAAAGAGGTGAACTTAGCTGCCTTGGAAATCGTTAAATCCGATGAAACGGGCCATTTGAGCTACAGTGTAGATAACATCCCTGCATTTAAGCCCGAAAGTCTTAGTCCGGGGCTTGGCAAAATAGTTCCCAAATTACTGCTGCGTCTTCCAAACTTTCATTATAAAGGACATAACGCTGCAGTAGATGACTGGAAACAGTTGGGGGCTTGGATGGATAGGGAATTGTTACAGGGCAGAACCAGCCTTCCCGAAGCCACCATGAACAAGGCAAAAAAGTTGGTCGAAGGAGTATCTGATGACTTGGAGAAAGCGAAAATCATCTACAAATACGTACAGGATAATACACGGTATATCAGTGTTCAAATTGGCATCGGAGGGTTTCAACCTATTCGTGCCATTGATGTAGACCGGGTAAAGTATGGGGATTGCAAAGGGCTTTCCAATTATACAAAAGCGCTTTTAGAAGTAGTAGATGTAGCTGCTTATTATACGGTGATAGAGGCCGGTAACAACAAGGTAGATTTTGATACTGAATTTGCTGATCTAAGACAGGGGAATCACGCTATTTTGGCCATACCTTACAAGAACACCTATTACTGGATCGATTGTACATCGCAAGTACATCCCTTTGGTTTTGTGGGCGATTTTACAGATGATAGAATGGCATTGGTGGTAACGCCAGAAGGTGGCGAAATTGTAAAAACCGTAGCGTACCTCAATGAGCAAAACTTACAATTGACCAAGGCCGAATATGCACTAACTGCACAAGGAGGGATCTCTGGGGAGGCAAGAATAGCTACGGAAGGGGTGCAATATGATAACCGGTTCCGTCTAGAAACTCAGAATCGGGAAGATGTGGTAGATCATTACAAAGAGTATTGGGACAATATTAACAATCTTACGATTGGTAACTATGCTTTTGAGAATGATCGTGATGCGGTGGTTTTTAAGGAAACGGTTGCCTTTGAAGCTGTTAACTATGCATCGATCAGCGGGGATCGTATTCTCTTTGGCGTCAATGCGCTAAACAAGAATTCGTACATACCGAACCGGTATCGAAACCGAAAACAACCTTTCGAAATACAACGCGGTTTTCTAGATGAGGATGCGTTTTTAGTGCAGCTTCCCGAGGGCTATGCTATCGAGGCACTGCCAAAAAATCAGGAGACGGATACCGAATTCGGTCGGTATGCCATCAGTATATCCCATGACGCCGAGAGCAACACCCTGGCATACAAACGTAGCTTGCTTGTGAGAAAAGGCGCTTATTCAAAAGAAAAGTACAACCTGTATAGGGATTTTAGAAAACAGGTAGCTCGCGGCGATAAGTCACAAGTAGTGCTTATAAAAAAATAATACAACCATAACTATTCACTAAATATACATTTCATGAAACGTACCCCCTTGGCACTCATTGTCCTATTGTTTTTAATGGGCAATATCCTGAATTCGCAAGACATAAAGTTCGGCAAAGTATCAAAAGAAGAGCTACAAGAAAAATTTAACCCGCAAGACAGTACCGTGGCGGCAATCTTTCTCTATAAATACCGAAGCACCTATTTTCAATATGGAAATGGCAATGGTTTTGAACTGATAACAGAGGTACATGAACGCATCAAAATTTATAACAAAGATGGTTTTGACTACGCAACAAAAAAAATAAAGCTTTACAAAAATGGAAGTGGAAAGGAGGTTGTAAATGGTTTGAAAGCCTATACCTATAATTTGGAAAACGGAAAGGTAACGGATACAAAAATTGGGAAAGACGGTCAATTTAGTACGGCGCTCTCCGAGAATTGGAACGAAGAGTCCTTTACTATGCCGAATCTAAAAGAAGGCTCGGTAATTGAATACAAGTATAAAATCGTTTCCCCTTTTGTGTCCAATGTAGATGAATTCGTATTTCAGCACGACATTCCTGTCAAAAGACTGGTCGCCCATATGGACACCCCTGAATATTTTAATTTTAGGATGAGTGGGAAGGGCTTTTTGAACATCGTTCCGAAAACCGAACGCAAAAGTAAAACACTCAATATAACCCAACGGGTAAAGGAAAATTCCAAAGATGGTTATTCGGCGGGTACCACCAAACAACAGCGCAGTACACTTACCTATATTAGCACCATTACCAGTTACGAACTAAACAATGTGCCTGCCTTGAAGGAAGAACCGTATGTAAATGGTATTAATAATTATAGGGCAGGGATGAAGTATGAATTAAGTTTTACCAAATTTCCCAATTCCCCTATGAAACAATATGCAACCGATTGGGAGGCAGTGGTAAAAACAATTTACAATAGTACCAATTTTGGCGGTGAATTGAAAAAAACAGGATATTTTGAAAAAGACGTTGATGCCCTGTTGGCAGCTGCTACAACTGATGCGGAAAAAATTGGAATGATTTTCAATTTTGTGAAGTCGAAAGTGAAATGGGATGAGTTTTATGGCAAGTACACCTCGGACGGAGTGAAAAAAGCCTATAAGGACGGAACAGGAAATGTAGCGGAAATTAATTTAATGCTTACGGCAATGCTTCGTCATGCAGGTTTGGATGCGAACCCTGTATTGGTCAGCACCCGAAAAAATGGAGTGCCGTTGTTCCCCACACGGGAAGGGTACAACTATGTGGTAAGTAGTGTGCAGCTAGAAAATGGGATTGTATTACTAGATGCCACCAGCACCTACAGTACGGGTAATGTCTTGCCCTTTAGAGCGTTGAATTGGGTAGGTAGGGTTATCAAAAAAGACGGTTCTTCCTCCTTGGTGAACCTCTATCCCCAAAAGAAAAGTAGTACCAAAGTTTTTATGAACACTACGCTTACCGGAAATGGTGAGCTTAACGGTAAAATTCGCAAGGCATATTCCAACCATCATGCGGTTAATTTCAGATCTGACTATATTGGTAATCAAGATAGTTATCTTGAAGAGCTGGAGCAGGATAATGGGGATATGGAAATCGAAAATTTCGTTGTAAAGAATGAAAAAGACTTGGGTAAATCGGTTATTGCTTCCTATGATTTTCATTTTGAGGAAGGAGTAGATGTCATTGGAGATAAAATTTATTTTAGCCCTTTGCTGTTTCTGGCAACTTCTGAAAATCCATTTAAATCTGAAAACAGACAGTTCCCTGTAGATTTCGGCTACCCATCGAGTTCAAACTATGTTTGTTCGGTAAATTTGCCGGAGGGTTATACAGTCGAGAGCTTGCCCGAACCCATGTCCATAGGAATGCCCAATTCGTTGGGGAGTTTCAAATATGAAATCCTGAACAAAGGCACCACGGTACAATTGAAGGTAACCAGCACCATCAACGAACCGATTATTTCTGCGGAATTCTACGCGACCTTAAAAGAATATTTCAAGAAAATGATCGAAAAAACGAATGAAAAGGTAGTTTTGTCGAAAGTTTAGGCAATGGATATTAAAAATGCACAAAAAGCGGTCGATGAATGGATCCAACAACACGGGGTGCGTTACTTCAATGAATTGACCAATATGGCCCAGCTCACAGAAGAGGTGGGGGAAGTGGCAAGAATCATCGCACGCCGATATGGAGAGCAAAGCGAAAAGGAATCCGATAAGGACAAAGACTTGGGGGAAGAGCTGGCCGATGTTCTTTTTGTGGTACTCTGTTTGGCAAACCAGACCGGGATTGATCTGCAAGAGGCTTTTGATAAGAAGTTAGATGTAAAAACGAAGCGCGATCATGACCGGCATCAAAACAATGAAAAATTAAAATAGATACCTGAAGTAGTATGTTGATAACCGAAAAGAACACCTATTCTTTTCGGTTTTTTGCTTTTTAAGGCATCAATAAGTAGCTGGATTCTTGAATTTGATCAAAAAAGGGATTAAAACAAAAAATCGTTTCGGATACGGGTACGAAGAAAAAGTTCTTAGTGCTATCTTTGGGCTTTCTTTTTTAAGCGCTAAAACACAACATTTTGAAGCTACATCTTTCCGGTCCGGCAAATACCAAAGTACAATCCGTTATTCAGATTACAGGTTCTAAAAGTGAATCGAACCGTTCTCTTTTGTTACAGGCGTTGTATCCATCAATTGCAATTGATAACCTTTCCAATTCTGACGATGCCGAAGTCATGCAAAAAGGCTTGGCTATTTCGAATGGTCTTGTAGATATACACCATGCCGGTACTGCGATGCGGTTTTTAACGGCCTATTTTGCTTCTCAAGAAGGGAAACAAGTGCTGTTAACCGGATCTAAACGAATGACTGAGCGGCCCATTCAAATTTTGGTGGAAGCATTACGCACCTTAGGGGCCGATATCACCTATGAAAAGAACGAGGGCTATCCGCCCATCCAAATAAACGGAAAACGCTTATCGGGAAAAAAAGTAAGCCTACCGGCAAATGTAAGCAGTCAGTATATTTCAGCTTTGTTACTAATTGCGCCTAGCCTTCCTAGCGGACTGGAACTGGAATTGGTGGGGAAAATCACTTCGGTCCCATATATTAAAATGACGTTGGGATTGTTAAAAGAAATAGGAGTAGCGTGTACCTTTGAGGGAAATCATATTCGCGTGCTACCAAAAGAAACGGTGGGTACAAGGCAGCTAGTGGTAGAGTCTGACTGGAGCTCCGCTAGTTATTTTTATAGTATCACGGCCCTCGGTGAAGTAGGTACATCCATTACCTTGTCGGCATACAAAAAAAATAGCTTGCAAGGCGATAGCGTGCTATCTGAAATTTACAAAGACTTTGGGGTGGAGACCACCTACTTGGAGAATACCATCGAACTCAAAAAAGTGGCCGATTGCTCCCAAGAAGTAGTTACAAACGACCTTGCCGATGCACCCGATATTGCCCAGACGATTGCGGTGACTTGCTTTGGCCTTGGTGTTGGTTGTCACTTAACGGGTTTGCATACCCTAAAAATTAAAGAAACCGACCGCTTGGAAGCGCTTTATACCGAACTTACCAAGTTGGGCGCTTTGATATCTGTTACCGATAAGAGTTTGACGTTGCAGCCCTCACTAGAGCGGAATCAGAATGTGGCCATAGATACGTACAATGATCACAGGATGGCAATGGCTTTCGCCCCTTTGGCCATGAAAGTGCCCTTATACGTGAACGATGCTGAGGTTGTTTCGAAATCATATCCCGATTTTTGGAAAGATATGGAGCATCTAGGCTTTGCATTAGACAATTTGTAATTTTCAATTAATACCTCATTTACTTGACATCCCCTATTTCGGGGTCGTATATTTGCAGCCGCAAAAGCCTTACTTATGTGGTGGGTATTTATTCTTTAAAGAACAGTAGCCGCCGCACGAAAACAATAAAAAAAACTAAATGAAATTATCGCATTTCAATTTTGAACTTCCGGAGAATTTATTGGCCGAGTATCCTGCAGAAAACAGAGATGAGTCCAAGTTGATGGTCATACATCGGGAAACGGGAAAAATCGAACACAAAATGTTTAAGGACTTAATCACCTATTTTGATGAAGGTGATGTAATGGTGTTGAACAATACCAAGGTATTCCCGGCACGTTTGTATGGGAATAAGGAAAAAACAGGTGCCCGTATCGAAGTATTCTTGCTACGGGAATTGAACGAAGAACAACGTCTTTGGGATGTGTTGGTAGATCCTGCGCGTAAGATTCGTATTGGGAACAAGCTTTATTTTGGAGAAGACGAAACGCTGGTTGCAGAGGTTATAGACAATACTACTTCTAGGGGAAGAACACTACGTTTCTTATATGATGGGTCGTATATCGATTTTAGAAGAAAGTTGAGAGAACTTGGGGAAACACCCTTGCCAAAGTACATCAAGAGAACAGTAGAACCTGAAGATGAGGACAGATACCAAACAATTTACGCGAAACATGAGGGTGCTGTTGCGGCCCCTACAGCCGGACTTCATTTTTCAAAGCACCTATTAAAGCGTTTGGAGATTAAGGGAGTCGATTTTGCCGAACTCACGCTTCATGTTGGGTTGGGGACCTTTAACCCGGTAGAAGTAGAAGACCTTTCCAAGCACAAAATGGATAGTGAAGAACTGATCATTGATGAAAAGGCGACCGAAATCGTGAACAACGCTAAAAATGAGAAGCGAAGAATTTGTGCTGTTGGTACCACTGCTATGAGAGGTTTGGAAAGTGCAGTTTCATCAGATCATATGTTGAATACATTTGATGGCTGGACGAACAAGTTCGTATTCCCTCCCTATGAATTTAGTATCGCCAACGCAATGGTGACCAATTTTCACTTGCCTAAATCAACCTTGTTGATGATGGTGTCTGCATTTATTGGGCACGATTTAATGAAAAGAGCATATAAAGAAGCCATTTTGGAGCAGTATAAGTTCTACTCTTATGGTGATGCAATGTTGATATTGTAAGATGCTGGCCTTTCCGCAAAGGCGGAAACCTCATTTCAAAAAAGAAGCATCCAGCTTATGGGTGAAACAAAAATGCCAAAACCCTCTTTGTATTTTGTATGGAATAGAAAGAGGGTTTTGTGTACATGGAACAAATGGATATCGCAAAGAAAAAAGACATACGAGCACTGACCAAAGAACAGCTACGGACGTTTTTCGTTGAACAGGGTGATAAGGCTTTTAGAGGCAATCAAGTGTACGAATGGTTGTGGCAAAAGGGTGCACATTCGTTTGAGGCAATGACCAATATTTCCAAAGAGACCAGGGGATTGTTAGATGCAAATTTTGTTATCAACCATATTCGTGTAGACCAAATGCAACGCAGCAACGATGGGACTATCAAGAATGCAGTACGCCTGCATGATGGTCTTGTGGTAGAATCTGTTTTAATCCCCACAAGCACACGAACCACAGCCTGCGTTTCTAGTCAAGTGGGTTGTAGCCTTGATTGCAAATTTTGTGCGACAGCACGCTTAAAAAGGATGCGGAACCTGAATCCGGATGAAATCTATGACCAAGTGGTAGCCATTGACAATGAAAGCAGACTGTACTTTGATAGGCCATTGAGCAATATTGTGTTTATGGGGATGGGCGAACCCCTTATGAACTACAAAAATGTGCTCAAAGCGATTGACATGATTACCTCCCCGGAGGGCTTGGGAATGTCCTCAAAACGAATTACGGTTTCTACCTCGGGAGTACCTAAAATGATCCGTAAAATGGCCGATGAGCAAGTGAAGTTCAAACTTGCGGTCTCCCTGCATTCCGCTATTGATACTGTACGTACCTCCATTATGCCTTTTAATGCCACTTTTACCTTGGCCGACCTTAGAGCGGCCTTGGAGTATTGGTATGAAAAAACGAAAAGTAGAATAACCTACGAGTATGTTGTCTGGAAAGGAATAAACGACACCCAAAAAGATGTGAATGCCTTGGTCGATTTTTGCAAGTTTGCTCCTTCAAAAGTTAACCTGATCGAGTATAACCCAATTGATGATGGGGCATTTCAACAAGCAGGGAACAAGGCGATCGATATGTATGTGAATACCTTAGAGAGAAATCATATTACGGTAACGGTACGTCGTTCACGCGGTAAAGATATCGACGCTGCTTGCGGTCAATTGGCCAATAAATCTTAAAAACAACGATTACTAGGCGTTGCTTACCGAATTACTGTCATCTTTTCCCTAATTTTAGCATTCCCCTACCGAGCAACAACACACAAAACAAGATCGCTTGAAAGTTGTATCGCAGATAAAAGACCCTATACGCTCAGAAATGGAACTTTTTGAAACAAAGTTCCGCGATTCAATGTCCTCAAAAGTGGCATTGTTCAACCGTATTACCCACTACATCGTAAACCGAAAAGGGAAGCAAATGCGGCCTATGTTCGTATTCTTGACGGCAAAATTGTTGAATGATGGGCAGGTGAACGAACGTACCTACCGCGGTGCTTCGGTCATCGAACTAATTCATACAGCGTCTTTGGTACATGACGATGTGGTAGATGAAAGCTATAAAAGAAGAGGCTTCTTCTCTATCAACGCCCTTTGGAAAAATAAGATTGCCGTTTTGGTAGGTGATTTCTTTTTTTCAAAAGGCCTGTTGCTATGTATCGAACACGATGATATAGATCTCTTAAAAATTATTTCAGAAGCGGTACGCGAGATCAGTGAAGGCGAATTGCTTCAAATTGAAAAAGCACGTAGACTCGATATCACCGAGGCGGTGTATTATGACATCATTCGGCAAAAAACAGCTACACTGATAGCCGCTTGCTGTGCGATGGGGGCACAATCGGTAAAACCAGATTCGGAGGAAGTCGCAAGGTTTAAAAAATTCGGAGAACTCTGTGGGATGGCCTTTCAAATCAAAGATGATTTATTTGACTACGGACAGGAACAAATAGGCAAACCTACTGGCATAGATATCAAGGAACAAAAAATGACCTTGCCATTGATTCATGTACTGAACAATTGTACGAAACAAGAAAAGAGCTGGTTGATCAATTCCATTAAAAACCATAACAAAGACAAAAAACGCGTGAATGAGGTGATTGCTTTTGTAAAAAAGAATGGAGGGCTCGAGTATGCGGTGCAAAAAATGATTTCCTATAAGACCGAAGCCCTTGAGCTATTGGCCAAATACCCCCAATCGGATTACAAAAGTGCATTGGAACTCATGGTGAACTATGTAGTAGATAGAAAAAAATAACTATTTAAATAGCTGAAATTAAGCGTGTTGTGTATTTTTTTCATTTTTTATTTCCTATGGGGCAACCTTTGGTGTAGTTCATGCGTCTATCCAAATAGAAGACAACCAAAACCGTTTTGAAGATCATACCATTTTATACCAATGAAAAGCAGCTGATAAAAAAATCGGCTTCAGGCAACCGGGAAGCGCAACAACGGTTGTATGATACCTATGCTCCAAAGATGTTGGGCGTTTGTAGGCGGTATGTCAAAGACCTTCAATTTGCGGAAGATGTGATGATCAATGGTTTTGTAAAGGTTTTCAATAGCTTGGGTAGTTTTCGCTTCGAAGGTAGTTTTGAAGGTTGGATTCGAAGAATTATGGTACGTGAAAGTATTTCCCATCTTAGAAAACAACAGTTTGTTGTATACGATGGAGAACTTTATGAAGAAACTGCGAATAAAAAAGAACCATTGAATGTTGAATTAGACGCAGATCACATTCAATCATTGATCGATGCTTTGCCCGATGGATACCGTACCGTTTTTGTACTGTATGCCGTTGAAGGCTACAAGCATCAAGAAATTGCAAGTCTTTTGGATGTAAGTGAGAGTACCTCGAAGTCACAGTTGTTCAAGGCTCGGAGGCTCTTACAAAAAGAACTAAGAAAACAAAATATTATTGGTTATGGAACCGAATAAATTTGAAGATAACATTAAGAAGCAATTGCAGGAGCGTGAAATAAAGCCCTCTGCAAGTGCTTGGGAGAAAGTGAGCGCTCGTTTGGATACGGAAGAGGAAAATAAGCCGGGAAGCTATTTTTGGTTGGGAATTGCGGCGAGTATTATAGGACTCTTGATTTTTTCCCTTTGGTTGTGGAACGGATCTGATGTCGCACCAAACACTACCCCACAGATAGTGACGGTGCCCGAGCAAAAAAATGAAACACAAATAGAGAAGGCGACTAAAATAACAAATGAGAAGGTTGATGAAACGATGCAACTCCCTACAGAAAGTGATTTGGTCGAAAGAGAAAACATCCCTTCGGTGATACAAGAGAAAGCATCCGCAGTAACAAACAACAATACCGTTGCCGAAATAATTTTAGAAGACAAGCTAACAAAAATTACGACCCCAATGCTCAATGATTCTGCCATTGCTTCCGATAGTCATGAAAAAATCATTGATGGTAAGATTGCAGAAGTATTGGCCAAAGTAACCAGTATGGAAGAAAATGCAAAAGCACTCTCCGATGCAGAAGTTGATTCTTTGCTCTTACGGGCGCAAAAAGAATTGTTGTCCGATGCTATTTTTAAGCAAGACAAGAAAGTAGATGCAATGGCCTTGCTTGCCAATGTTGAAGACGAACTTGACCAATCTTTCAGAGATCAAATTTTTGACAAACTTAAAACGGGCTTCCTAAAAGTGCGCACTGCGGTGGCCCAGCGAAACGACTAATCTAATCTAAATAGAGTGCCTGGTACTCCATTGTTTTACAATGGAGCAGGGAGAAGTTTATTCATCAATCATTAATCGAGCCTTCTATTCCTCCCCGTAAGGGGAGGTACTAAAGGTAAAAAAACAAGTAGAAATGAGAACAGTTACAATTTATATCATCGCATTATTGCTTACCGGTATGACGGCAAAATTGCAAGCACAAGAGGGTTATGAAAAAAAAATAGAGAGCCTTAAAGAATTGAAAAAAGAGATTACGGAACAGGAGAAGAAAGCACTAAAACAAGAAGTGGAAGATATCAATAAACGTCTTGAATCGAAGGTTATTACCTTGGAAGAAGCAAAGATTCTAAAAGAAAACGCCGCAAAAAAAAGAGCATTGAATATCGAAGACCGTCTGGCAATCATTGATAACAGGATTGCCCTGTTGGATCGTAACAAGGGGCAGGTCATGAATGTTGTAGAACCCGATTCTACTGATATTGGCGTACGCTTCGGAATCGATTTTTCTGGCAAGGATGGTTCCGAATTTATTTGGAACGAGAAACAGTTATGGCGTAGGGACGTAAAATACGATCGCCGTACATACTCTGATTTTGTGATTGCCTTTGGGTTGAACAATGCAATTATAGACGGCCAGTCTCTAGAAGATTCCCCGTATAAAATTGGCGGAAGTCGCTTTGTAGAACTTGGCTGGAACTGGCGGACCCGCGTGTTTAAAAATTCAAATTTTCTTCGCCTCAATTACGGGTTTTCTTTTCAATTCAACGGCTTAAAACCAAAAGGGAACGAATACTTCGAATTTGCCGATGGGGAAACTACCTTACAAGAATTCGATTTTGACCTTAGCAAATCAAAATTCCGAATGGACAATCTAGTTTTTCCGGTGCATTTTGAGTTTGGTCCTTCAAGAGTGAAAGAAACAGAGGAGCGAATTCGTTATTACCTTGGTCGTAAATTTAGAATTGGATTGGGAGGATATGGTGGATTTAATATTGGCACACGGCAAAAATTAAAGTACAGCCGTGACGGAGAAAATGTGAAGGACAAACTAAAAAGAGGGTATAACACAACCGATTTCGTCTATGGACTTAGCGGCTATATCGGTGTGGGCGGAATGCAATTGTATGCAAAATACGATTTGAGCCCTATTTTTCAAGATGCTACCATAGAACAACGCAATATTTCTTTGGGACTACGTTTTGACCTTTAGTTAAAAAGTATTCGACTTTAAAACCCTTCAAATAGTTAGAATTAGCTTGGATACCAATTGCGGGAAGTTAGGGTGAAATCAATAGTTTAGGTGCTCGTTTTCGCCCTGCTTTCTTCTAACATCGCTTCGCTGAATTCATTTTCATTATATCCTCTTTTACAATGTGAACATTCGGCATGGGAATGTTTGGAGATTTGAAAAATCCGAATCCAGAAAAAATGAAACCAATTGCTGGTACGTATCAGTCTAAGGGTGTTTTTTTGCTCGCAATAGGGGCAAGGTATTTGTGGTAATAGCCGAGTTTCTGATTTACCAGGTCGAATGCCAAAGAATAAGATCATACGGTTTGAATTGGTATTTTAAAAGTACTCAATCAGCGAAACGTTTCAAATCTGTTTTTTTAAAAACCCATTCGGGAGTCGTAAGGTTTCCCGCAAAAGCTGCCGAATACCACGGACTTTGATTAGAGGAGTTGGGGTTGGCGAGCAGTTGTAGTTCTTGTGCGGGCATATAACTTTGGGCAAGAAGAAATAGGCTCTTTCCGGTCCGTATGTTAGTTGCCATATCAACAATGATGACAGCATGCCCCGGAAAACCACCTTGAATAAAAACATCCCCGATTTGCATTTCTGAGAGTGTTACCGGTTTTAATTCTTTTGATAATGAGGCGGTACCTGCATAACTAAAAACCATTTCAAGGTATTTCCAAAAATCGTCGGGTTGATCCGAAGCTGTTGTTCTTTGTTTCCAAAATACCCGATTGCCATCTACAACAATACGCTTTCCCGTACGCCATTTAGCGTAATCGGCTCTAAAACCATTGGTGAAGTTAAAATGAATACTGTCATACTTTTGCCTTCCGAACAAATACTCGGCCCGTAACCGCATTACCGCGTCGGCACATTGGTGTAAGTCCCTTTTGCCAATGGGAAGGTCAATAACCGCCTTATAGACGCCCCTATTTGATTTTGTGCTGCCATCATAGTAATGTACAAGGGCATTGTCGGGTTTTAAAGGAAGATTACGAAGGTATTGGGCAAAGCTTGTACTGTCTTTTGCGATTCGTTCGTATCCGCTTGGTGGGTTGAATCTCCCGGAAATTGTATTTTCCGAAGCGTTCATTGTCACCGTCGTACCCTCGTCCAAAGTCGCCGGTTCGGGATCTTCTTTTTGATTTGTATTTTGTCCACAAGCCACACAAAACGGAATCAACAAATACCCCAGAACTACTTTTATTTTACTATGTTTTTCTGTCATTTCTCAAAAGTAAAAAGAACCCGATTCAGCATTGAAAATTACTACTAATTTCCATAGCGAACAGGGTTCTAAAACAACCAACTAAAAAATGTTATAAAAGTTCAAAGGAAACGGCGATATAGTAATCTTTTTCTTTAAAATTACTCCCGTAATAAAGCGATTCATTGATTTTATTGCTGTTTGAGTCATTGATACTAACGGCCTTTCCGATTTTTCTGCCAATCTTAGCCGCAATTCCTTCCGCCTTTCTTTTTGCTTGGTCATAGGCCTTTTTAGCGTACTCGGCCATTTCAGCCTCCGAAAGCTGCGCTTCCATAATAGCATCGGTCTTAGTGACTCCGATTGATTTTACCAGTAAGAACTTTTTCATCTCCTCGACCGATTCGGTACTGAATTCAACAATGGTACCTTCTTTGTCATAGCCCATCATTGCATAGTACAGGTCATCTTGCTTTAGACGATCACTACGAATACCTACCTTGGCAAGTTTGTCAAGATAACTAGACTTGATTTCTAATAAACTGGTAGTTTGCTGGTCATAGTAGACATTGGCCATACTTACCGTCATTTTGGCTTTGTATTTGGGTGTAATGGCATATTTATACGTGCCGTTTACGGCAATAAAATTCGGATTGGACTGTGCGATCATACTTAGGCCCATTAGCATGAAAACGATACTTAGGACAAATTTTTTCATGATTATTTGTTTTTAGTGGTTCATGCTTTTTAAGCGATGGTATATAAGAAAGACGCAACGATCATCCATGCACCGACCGCCAATCCTAGGATGCCAAGCTTGCCTTGTTTGGGAGCGATTTTTGAACGTAGTTCTTCGGCTTTTGCTTTTGCTGATTCGTTTTTAGAAAGAAATAATTTGTTTATCAAGCCAATACCTAGCATAAAACCTAGCAATGCCGACAGAATATTCCCTGCCAAATAAGTGGCCCATAAAATAGGTGCTACGCTCAACCATCCGATATTCAAAACGGCAGAAATAATGCCCCAAACACCCCAGAAACAAAACACGAGGCCGATCCAGCCCTGGTAGGGTTCAATTTTTTCCAATAGTTCTTTCGCATTTGGTTTTTTTGAAAGGAGTAGTGACGGTACTGCAATGATGCTCAATAGGATAAGTGAAATTCCCCAACTCATAATTTTTGTTTTTAAGGTTATTAAAAAGGGTTAACTGAAATATTCAGTTGTTACATTTGTATGGTACAAAGTTGCGGTATAGCCCTGTTTGTATATACCCTTTGCCTAGCTAAAATGTACTCCCTGAAAACGGGGGTGGTATGCTTTCGGAAGCTCGGATTTTAACTTATATTTACCCACTGTCTTTCGAACTTTTTAAGGAACTCGTTTTTGATTTCAAAATCTACCATAGACCAAGTATATGAGACCGCCCGACTAGAGGAGGTTATCGGCGATTTTGTACAACTCAAAAAGTCGGGCTCTAATTTTAAAGGGCTGAGTCCCTTCAGTGATGAACGTACACCAAGCTTCATGGTATCTCCGGTAAAGCAGATTTGGAAAGACTTTAGTAGCGGTAAAGGAGGTAATGTGGTAGCCTTTCTAATGGAACACGAGCATTTTACCTATCCCGAGGCCATCAAGTACTTAGCAAAAAAGTACAATATCGAGGTCGAGGAAACCGAGCGTAGTGATGAACAAAAGGAGGCTGCGAATGAACGGGAAAGTATGTATCTCGTTTCTGAATTTGCCCAAAAACACTTCACTGAAATGTTGCTAGAAACCGAGTTGGGCAAAGCAATTGGTCTGAGCTATTTTAAGGAAAGGGGTTTTACCGATGAAACAATTGCTAAATTTAGTTTGGGGTATTGTTTGGATCAATGGGATGGCTTTACAAAAGCAGCATTAGAAAAAGGATATCGAATGGAATATCTTGAAAAAACCGGACTTACGATTGTAAAGGAAGATGGCCAAGATGCCACCAAGAAGAAAACGTTTGATCGGTTTAAGGCAAGGGTGATGTTTCCCATCCACTCAATGAGTGGTAGGGTATTGGGTTTCGGGGGGCGTATTTTGACAAATGACAAACGGGCGGCCAAATACTTGAATTCCCCAGAAAGTGATATCTACCACAAAAGTAAAGTGCTGTATGGTATATACTATGCCAAGCAGGCAATTGCCAAAGAAGATAAGTGCTATCTCGTAGAGGGCTATACCGATGTGATTCAAGTTTATCAAAGAGGAATACACAACG
>CALIIC010000002.1 GCA_938020445.1 uncultured Flavobacteriaceae bacterium
ATGTTATATAGGGTAGGAAGATATGCTCAATATGATCTAAAAAACGAGTGTTTTTGGTCAATTCATACAGTCGCAATAACACTTGTGTTATTTCTCCCCTTCCTCCTTGGTATCCACAATGATAGGATTTGTTTTGGGTCCATAAACGAACAATCTTTTCGGTTAAGGCAATGGCTTTGTTCAATGCCTCCGGATGCGCTGCTATTGTATGATGTTGTAAAAGAAAATGGATTTTTTTATAAACAGTAGCATCAAAAACAATGTCGGCATCGTTGCTTGTTGCCAAACCGTCAAGGGTCGACATTAGGTAATCGGTAAAATTATCATCTAGGATATCCTTCGTTTTTTCCGACATAGTACAATTAGATATACCGTTTTGTGATCAGTTCGGCAATATGAAAATAATGCTCCGGATAATCCATGCGGAACCTATATTCCAATTCCCTTCCAATATGTTCTTCTTTTTTAAAAAGCCCCACTGGATGGAAATATTGCGATTTTCTGGGAATGTTGGTAATATCAACAAATTCGGTATAATCATTTACCGGTGTGTTGTGGAAATAGTTGACTTTAATATTTTGGGATCTCGCCATGCAAGCGAAAAGATATTGTTCAAAAATGGTATTGAACTTTCCCTTTTTAATCTTATCCAAGTGATGACCATTTTTATGAATAAATAGAAGTGCCTCCTCAACATAACTTTTAAAAAAATCTGTTCTTTTGCCACCAATAATTCCTGCATTGATGGAAACCACCTTGTTTCCATCGGAGCTAAAATACTGTGGTATAACTTCCGGGATATAGGTAAAATGCGCTTTGATTTGAGATAATGTATCATGATAAAACTCAAAATCCATATCTACATTTTGTGCCAGCAAATCTGAATCTTCCAAGTTTTTATCAAATCTGTCCCATATGATAACATCGCCATCGGCATGAATAAAAGGGCCGTCCTGTAATTTGTAAGCATGTAATTTTCCAACCGCCCATAAGTCAGGGTCAAAGCCGCTAAGACAATCAAGCTGTGTCGTAAAATTACTGTAAGGTAGCTCTAGTAAATCTATTAAGATTTCTTTTCCCCGTGTATCTGTAACCAATTCTACTTCATCATAATACTTTTTAAATTGAAGACAACTATATGCCCAACTGAAGTAATTATAGGACGCATCTAGCCAACCACCAGCACTGCGGTTTTGTATGGCATGAGATTGCCTAAAGCTTGGGGCACTCCAAAAGCTCTGTACGATTTTCAAAAGAAAATGGGAGTATTTAAAGAAGCAAAAGTATCGAAGAGAAACAAATCTCCTCGATACTTTTCAACATAATTTTATAAAATCTCTTTTTAACAAGGACCATAATATCCTGCAGGCCAGTTGCAATTAATTGGAGGCTGTCCAATCCAAGGACGACAACAACAGTCACCGTACACATATCCATTTCTTGAAGATGCACCGCCGTCAATGGCATTTTTTTCTTCACTGGATAAAACATCCAATTCTTTTTTCAAGTTTGAAATCAAATTTTTTTTCATAATAGTGATTTTAAGGTGTTAAACATTACAACCTTTTGCGCAAAAAGATTACATACCTAATGTATGAAAAAAAAATGTTAAAGAAGAATTTATAATATGATTTTGACAGTATTTACTTATAACCAGTAGCGATAACACAAAAATTTAAGAATACCCTTAAAAACCAACAATTGGTGAACGTATGATTTTTCGTATTCCCTGATATTTACAAGTGTCCCAAAGTTTCGGATGCTTCGAAATTTCATATATGCCAGAGGGACTTGAACGAAGAAAAGTATCGAAAAGAAGTGAACCCTCTTCGATACTTTTTTACGATAAATTTAAAAATTCACTCCTTAACAAGGACCTGAATATCCCTGAGGGTAGTTGCAGTTAATGGGAGGCTGTCCAAACCAAGGGCGACAACATCCGTCGCCATATACAAATCCTCTTTTAGAAGATGCACCACCTTCAAGAGCGTTCTTTTCTTCACTGGATAAAACGTCCAGTTCTTTTTTCAAGTTTGAAATCAAATTTTTCTTCATAATAATAATTTAAGGCGTTAAAATTTACAATCTTTTGCGCAAAAAGACTACATTCCTAATGTATGAAAAAAAAGTTATTAAGAAGAAATATTAATATATATTTGACAGTATTTACTTATAAATATTACGGATAAAACAAATTTTTAAGAATCTCCTTAAAAAACAACATCTGGTTACATTATTGTGTTTACGCATCCTCATAGTTTCTTTCGAACTTGGGAACCTGTACGAATCATGGACGCTAGTACAACTATTTAAACCCCAGGACGAGGCGACAGAACTCCAAGTTGCTTGGCAAGATGGAATCAAAAGGTTGAAGAAATGTTTTAAGATGGAATTCGGACACCGTTGCAGGAAGCTTTCTGTATTTGTTCTTTGTTTACCCCAAAACACTCACCATCAAAGCAGGGAGTAGCTGCGCTGTTCCCTACTGCGTTTCCCTTTGCAAATTAAACCACGATATACCTTAGTTCTTTGTTTTACCAAAACACGCACCATCAAAGCAGGGAGTAGCTGCGCTGTTCCCTACTGCGTTCCCCTTTGCAAATAGAAAGCCCAACTGCTAGGGCAGTTGTTTTTTGTTTTACTTCAAGAATTGAAAGCTATCTCTTTCAATCTTTTTCGTAAAACAAAAAATCCATTCGCGTTGCGAATGGACTTTCTGCTTGTAGTGACCGCGGAGGGATTCAAACCCCCAACCCTCAGAGCCGAAATCTGATGCGCTATTCAGTTGCGCCACGCGGCCGTCAATACTACTCTCACTATTTGAAACAATGAATGTTTCTATATTTCATTCCAAGCTGGGTTATTCTCCCGATACCTCGGGGGCGCCACTTGGTTACTTATGCCAATTTATCCTTCACTATGTTTGATATGGTCTTCCCATCGGCTTGGCCGGCCAATTGCTTGGAGACCATTCCCATAACTTTACCCATATCTTTCATACCTGTCGCACCAGTTGCTTCGATTGCGGCTACCACCGCTTGTTCAATTTCGGCCACTCCCAATTGAGCGGGCAAAAATTGTTCTATCACCGCCACCTGCGCCAGCTCTGGTGCTGCCAAATCATCGCGTCCCTGCTCTACAAAGATAGCCGCACTGTCTTTTCGTTGTTTTACCAACTTTTGCACCAACTTAACCTCTTCGGTTTCAGAAAGGCCATCACTTGCGCCAGCATCTGTCCGGGCCAATAACAAAGCAGATTTAATAGCACGTAACGATTCCAAGGCAACCTTGTCCTTGGCCTTCATTGCGGCCTTCATTTGCTCCATTACTTTGTCTTGTAAGCCCATCGTTTTTTAATTGGACTGCGAATATATAAAGAACTCGTTTAAACTCTTTAATCAATCCTCAAAAAAATGACTTTTGATTCCATAAAAAACCCCGACACTGGTGGTCGGGGTCCAAAGTTTATGAGGAACTTTTAGCTAATCTACATTATCATGCAAGAACGAATTATTGGATCTCAACTGAATTTCATCGTTGCTATCCTCGCTCAAAGTAGTTCTAGAAACCTTGTTCTCCCTTGGTTTCTCGCTCAAATCAACCCCCTGCCGCTTATAGGCAGGTTCCTTCTCTATCTCTTCAATACTATTTATGTTATTTTGAAACTTGTAGTTAAAGTCCTTTAATTTTTTTCTTCGCTCATCGGCTCTTTCTTTTAGCAAGGCCTCAATAGGACTATCCATAGGGTCTACTTCTTCCTGAGACGTTTCTGCCACATCCTCTATCTCCATGGTTTTCTTTTCGAAGACCAATTCTTCCTCCACAATTTTGGGTTCGAATTCCTCTGCCTTTGACTTGGCTCCTGTGAGTTGGTTTTCCAACTCCATATAATCATCCAAACTATAACGTGTTTCCCCGTTCTTGTTGTACTCCAAGACCGGAATAACCTCTACATGGTCTTTTACATTGATGTCTTTTACCTCATCATCCAGACTAAAGGTAACCACGTTTTCCGGTTCTTCTTGTGCATCATTTTGTGCCAAGGGCATATCAAAACTGATTGCAAACTGATCTTCATCTTTACTGGCAATTACTTCTTGGGGGTCTATCACTTCCATATCATTCAAAACATCGGTAGAATCGATGATAATAAAATCATCTTCCTGCACTTCTTCTTTTACGACTTCTTCGATGACCTCCTCATAGAAAACATTAAAATTTTTGATGTAGTTGCTCGTAGGAATCAAATCCATCCCCAACTCCTGATCTTCTTCCAACACATACTTCACGGTTGGCTCTTCTATCGTCTGCACTTCGGGTTCTTCGACCAATTGATGTACCACCGTGCCGGGCGCGCTCAAATTTTGTACTGCACGCTGCTCATCTTCAAGGGTATGGATGATTTTCTTCGATTCAGTATTTACGATATCATCTTGTTGATCTACATTAAATCCCGTAGCAATAACGGTAACAGCGATTGATTCTCCTAAATCTTCATCTTCGCCTACTCCCATGATAATGTTAGCACCATGACCCGCTTCTATTTGAATATGATCATTGATCTCGCCGATTTCATCAATTGTAATCTCTTGCGAACCTGAAACGATGAGCAATAAAACATTTTTAGCTCCGGCAATCTTATTATCATTCAACAAGGGCGAATCCAATGCCTTCATAATCGCCTCGTTGGCCCGTGCAGAGCCAGTAGCAATTGAAGACCCCATAATGGCGGTACCACTATTGGAAAGTACGGTTTTCGCATCCCGAAGGTCAATATTCTGTGTGTAGTGATGGGTAATTACCTCGGCAATACCCTTTGCAGCAGTGGCCAAGACCTCATCTGCTTTTGAAAACCCTGCTTTGAAGCCTAGATTCCCATATACTTCACGCAGCTTGTTATTATTGATTACGATTAAAGAGTCAACATTGGAGCGCAGCTTTTCGATACCCAATTGTGCTTGTTGGCAACGCATTTTACCTTCAAATTGAAAAGGCATAGTAACGATCCCCACGGTAAGGATATCCATCTCTTTTGCCTGTTTCGCAATGACAGGGGCAGCACCAGTACCTGTTCCCCCACCCATTCCGGCAGTAATAAACACCATTTTTGTAGTGGTGTCCAACATTGATTTAATTTCCTCCATACTCTCGATGGCGGCCTGTTCTCCTACTTCAGGGTTTGCACCGGCTCCCAAGCCTTCGGTAAGCGAAACCCCTAGTTGTATTTTATTCGGCACTGAACTGTTTTCCAATGCCTGCGAATCGGTATTTAGGATGACAAAATCTACCCCATTGATACCCGATTGAAACATGTGGTTTATGGCATTGCTGCCACCGCCTCCTACGCCGATTACTTTTATTACATTGCTTTGATGCTTGGGAAGATCAAAAGCGATTCCTTCAAATTCCGTGTTGTTGCTCATAGTATGTTTTTACTGGTTTTAATTTTAATTGATGAATTGTAATCTTGAGAATACCTATTCGGTTTATTCTGCATTGTCTAAAAAGTCTTTCAGTTTTTCCGACCATTTGTCGAAAACCGATTTGCGTTCCGTTTTTTGTTTCGGACGTTGAATCGTTTCCGATTCTTCCCCGGCCATTACCAATTCCCCTTCTTCTTCCAAAGTTTCTTCGGCACTGTCGGTATCGGTATCAACGACACCTTTTGCTTCATTCTGCACGGCATTCATAAGAAGGCCTACCGCAGTGGCATATAACGGACTCGCAATTTCCGAATCGGAATCCCCTGCCAAATGCTCGTTGGGGTATCCTATTCGTGTATCCATTCCCGTGATATATTCCACCAATTGCTTTAAGTGTTTTAATTGACTCCCGCCACCTGTCAACACAATTCCTGCAATTAGTTTCTTCTTTTGTTCTTCATGCCCATAGTTTTTAATCTCGACGTATACTTGCTCGATGATTTCGACTACTCTCGCATGAATGATCTTAGAAAGGTTTTTCAAGGTAATCTCCTTCGGTTCCCTTCCACGTAATCCTGGAATTGAAACAATTTCATTGTCCTTGTTTTCTCCCGGCCAAGCCGATCCAAATTTGATTTTTAAGAGTTCGGCCTGCTTTTCAATGATAGAACAGCCTTCTTTAATATCCTCCGTTATCACGCCTCCTCCAAAGGGAATAACCGCGGTGTGTCGAATGATACCATCCTTAAAAATGGCCAAGTCAGTAGTACCACCCCCTATATCGATCAGGGCTACCCCCGCTTCTTTCTCTTCCTTGCTGAGCACGGCATCTGAAGATGCCAAAGGTTCCAACGTAATATTCCCTAAATCAAGACCCGCACTTTTGATGCACCGGCCCACGTTCTTAATAGAGGACACCTGTCCTACTACAACGTGAAAATTGGCCTCAAGCCGCCCACCATACATTCCGATAGGCTCCTTAATCTCTGCCTGTCCGTCTACCTTATATTCCTGTGGCAACACGTGAATAATTTCCTCTCCCGGGAGCATTACCAATTTATACACTTGATTACAAAGCGTGTCTAGATCATCTTCATTGATCACCTCTTCAGAATCGGCACGGGTAATGTAATCACTATGTTGCAAACTGCGAATATGCTGTCCCGCAATACCGACCACAACCGAACCAATTTTAAGGCCCGAGTTTAACTCTGCCTCCTCTACTGCCTGCTGAATAGATTTGATCGTTTGGGTAATATTGTTTACCACCCCTCGATGAACTCCCAAACTTTTTGATTTTCCGATACCCAGAACCTCAATCTTACCATATTCGTTCTTCTTCCCGATGATGGCAACGATTTTCGTAGTACCGATATCCAACCCAACTGAATAATTACCTACTTCCATATCTTAAATTTTGGTGCACACTACTTGATTGTTAAACTCTAAATTCACCATGGCAAAATTTTCCAAGGTCTGATCTTTTCTAGCCTTCGTATAAAAGGCTTTGAAATTGCTAAATTTTTGCTCTAGGTTATCGATACTCCCCAGATGCACCACGAAATTCTCTACTCGAAATTTCAACTGGTATTTTTCGATATCCTCTATGTGTATCCCGATCACATTCTTTCTTAGAAAGTCATCTTCGTTGATATACTTCAATATTTCATACACATCTTCTAGGCTCTCTCCCGTTACCTTCCCGGTAATAATGGGCACACGAGCTGAATGAATGGAGGACAAGGGCATACGATTCCCCTCATCATCCATATAGAACTTTGAGTCCCCTTCAATTCGTCCGATTGGTTTGTGTTGAACAATTTTGGACGTAAGTTCACCATCTACAGTAAGATAAACTTGGGCACTTTTTACCATTTTGTTGGCCTCAACGGCCTTCTCCATCGCATTCAAAACTAATTTTTCTTTGGGCAGGTTTTCGAGCCCTCCGAATTTTTGTATTAACAATTTATTAACCATGTCTTGATCTATGTACAGATTCTGATCTCCGACGAACTCAACATGTATTCCATCTATTTTCTTTTGCTGGTGCCGAATACCAGAAAATGCATAGAGTCCGCCAATGATAAGGACCAATGCCAGCAGTTTAATGTAGTTCCAATTAATTTGCATATTCCAACTCTCTTTTAATTTTTGCAACCTCTAATCCGATATCACCGGCCCCCAATGTAACCAGCACCTCCGGATCTTGTTTTTTTATTTCATTTATCAGGTTCGATTTTTCAACCAAGCCCTTGTTTGTATTGCGAATTTTATTTAGTAACCAATTGGAGGTAATACCGGCAATCGGCTGTTCCCTAGCCGGATAGATATCTAGCAACAAGACACTGTCGAACTGTGAAAGACTCTTTGCAAAAGCATCGGCAAAATCCTGTGTTCTCGAATACAGGTGGGGTTGAAATACCACCAAGACCTTTTTTGCCGGATGCATCTCGGAAACCGCTTCATAAATAGCATCTATCTCCGTTGGGTGATGGGCATAATCATCTATGAAAACAAAATCGTCCGATTTTATTTTATACGAAAAACGCCGTTGTACTCCTTTGAAAGTCTCTAGGGCCTCCGCTAGGCGGTTCACTGGGGAACCTGTTTGTACCGCCATTGCGAAAGCGACAAGACCATTGAGCAGGTTGTGCCTGCCCGGTTTGTTGAATTTAACCCCCGTCAAAACGGTGTCGGGGGTTCCCAAATCGAATATGTAGGTGCCATGTTCTATTTTTAAGTTTCGGATACAGTAATCCGAATCATCTTCAATACCGTAGGTGATACCGTCCATTGGTAGACCGTTGCGCACAAAAAGGGTACCTCCCGGTTTTATGCGATCTGCAAAATCGTGAAACGACCTATGCAACGCTTCAATGTTGCCATAAATATCCAAATGGTCCGCATCCATAGAGGTAATGCATGCCACATTGGGCGAAAGGCGTAGAAAGGACCGATCAAATTCATCTGCCTCTACCACCGAATAGTCATTCCCCTCAAAAAGAAAATTACTATTGAAGTCCTCCGAAATTCCACCCAGAAGCGCTGTTAACGGCGCACCTGCTTCTTTTAGCAAATGGGCAAGAATACAAGAGGTGGTCGTCTTGCCATGCGTGCCGGCTACCGCCAAACAAAAGGTACTTTGGGTGATCAAACCCAACACTTCAGAGCGTTTCTTAATATCAAAACCCTGCTGCAAGAAGTACTGGTATTCGGAATGTTGCGAAGGCACTGCAGGTGTATAGACCACCAAGGTATTTTCACGCTGCAGAAACGCATCCGAAATCGCCCCTAAACGGTCCTCATAGTGAATATCGATACCCAACGAAGCCAGCTCTTGTGTCAGTGGAGTTTTTGTCTTATCGTAACCCGCTACCTTTTTATCTATAAACTTGAAATAGCGTGCCAAGGCAGACATACCGATACCTCCGATACCGATAAAGTAGACGTTATGTATAGCACTCAAGTTCATTTACTATTTTTATTTCATTTTAAAATCACCCTACAACATTCGCAGCGGTGGTACAATCATTTTTCTTTATAAGAGTTTTTCAATTTCATCCACAATATGCTTGGTCGCCTCTGGCAGGGCCAACTTTTTAATGTTCCTTCCTAAGGCAAGCTGCGTTTCTTCCGATTCATATAGTTTTGAAAAAACAGTTTGGAAATCAGTTTCCAATTGTGCTTCCTTCAAAAGCAGAGCCGCCTTTTCTTTGACAAGTGCTTCGGCGTTTTTTGTCTGATGATCTTCCGTCACATTGGGAGATGGGATAAAAATTACCGGTTTCCCGACAATGCATAGCTCCGATACCGAACCGGCACCGGCTCTTGAGATAATCATATCGGCCATGGTATAGGTATAATCCATCCGATTTAAGAAATCGACCACTTTCACATTTGCTGAATGGTGTTTTTTGTATGTTTCGTAATAAAGCTTGCCACATTGCCAAACTAGTTGAATGCCCAATGACTCAAAATAGGGAAGCTCTTTTTCGATTAACTGGTTAATTCTTCTAGCGCCCAAACTTCCACCAAGGATAAGCAAGGTTTTTTTGAAAGGGTCTAATTGAAAAAACTTCAGCGCCTCTTTTTTATCCGTTTTGATTTTCACCAAATCCCCGCGAACAGGATTTCCCGTCTTCACGATCTTACCTTTAGGAAAAAAACGTTCCATACCCTCATACGCAACACAAATTTTCGCCACCCGGTTCTTGAGCAACTTATTTGTTATTCCCGCATAGGAATTTTGCTCTTGCAGCACACATGGGATCCCACGACCCGAAGCAACCCGTAACAACGGTCCACTGGCAAAGCCCCCAGTACCGATGACGGCATGGGGTTTAAACCTAGACACTATGCTACTTGCTTTGATCAAACTGCTTATCAATTTAAAAGGAAACATTGCATTTTTAAGGGTTAGTTTCCGTTGCAACCCGCTAATCCACAAACCTTGGATCTGATATCCTGCTTGCGGCACCTTTTCCATCTCCATGCGATCCTTTGCTCCTACAAAAAGGAACTCTGCCGTGGGGTATCGTAGCTTCAATTCATTGGCAATGGCTATCGCCGGATAAATATGACCACCCGTTCCCCCTCCTGAAAGGATAAATCTATAGTTGCCCACTTAGAATTTCTAAAGGGTTATTTTCAATCGCTTCGCTATTATTTTTCCTACTCCTTGCCCCTTCTTTGACACTGGCGCTTAAAATAATACCAATGGCCAGGCAGGTCATCCAACTAGAGGTACCCCCACTACTGATCAATGGAAGGGTCTGTCCCGTAACCGGAAATAATTCTACCGCAACCGCCATGTTGATCAGTGCCTGAAATACGATGGGCAACCCTACTCCTAAAACCAGCAACTTCCCAAAAATGGTGTTATTACCATTGGCCACGACCACGATTCGAAAAAGCAACAAGAGGTAAAAAAACATCAAGGCAAAACCACCTACCAACCCATATTCCTCAATAATGATTGCATAGATAAAATCAGAAGAACTTTGCGGTAAAAAGTTCTTCTGTATACTCTTCCCGGCTCCTTTGCCGACAATACCACCGGTCGCAATGGCGATTTTTGCCTTCTCTATCTGGTAATCGGCCTCTGTATCCTCGGAGTCCGAAAAACTCTCAATTCTGCTGATCCAAGTATCAACGCGATTGGGAAACAAATCGGGAACCGCCTTCGCCGTGAGAACAAATAGGGTAAGACACAACAAACCGGTGCCTACGATTCCCCCTAAATATTTCAAAGGATAGCCCCCTAGGAAACACAGTAACAATACCATTGAAAAGATGATTGCCGCTGTTGAAAAGTTGGCAGGCAATATCAAGATAAGCACTAGGAAAACGGGCAACCACAAAGGCAGTATACTCTCTTTAAAGGTGATTACCTGGTCCTTTATTTTGGTAAGATATCTTGCTACGTAAATCATTAAAACTACCGAGGCCAAATTAGAAGTCTGAAAACTGATTCCCACAAAGGGAACGCTTATCCACCTACTGGCATTGGCCCCACCTATGGTTGTACCTTGCGCCAGGGTAAAAACCAACAACACTAGTACAATGGGCAAAGCAATCAATGACAAGCCCTTAAAAAAATGAGTAGGGATACGATGTACCCCAAAAATGATTCCAAAGCCCAACACCAATAAAAAAGCATGCTTCAATAAGTGCCCAATGGTGGTTCCCTTCCCTACTACGTATACCAAGTTGCTACTTGCGCTGTAAACGGGTAAAAACGAGAACAAGGCCAAAAGCGCCACCACGGCCCAAATGGCTTTATCACCTTTTATTTTATTGAATACATCGAGCATTATAAGTTTTTAATCGCTTCTTTAAACTGGTTACCACGGTCTTCATAATTTTCAAACAAATCGAAACTCGCGCATGCCGGAGACAACAATACGGTATCCCCGCGCTCCGCTATTTTATAGGCCACCTTTACTGCCTCATCCATGGCAAAGGTTTCTACCATTAGATCCACCACGTTCCCAAAGGTTTCCTTGATTTTCGTATTATCTTTTCCCACACAAATAATCGCTTTTACCTTCTCGCGAACCAGGGACATCAGCTCTCGATAGTCGTTTCCCTTATCAACGCCACCCACCAACCATACTGTCGGGGCAGACATGCTATCCAAAGCATAATATGTGGCGTTTACGTTCGTCGCCTTCGAATCGTTGATATATTGCACATGGTGTATTTTCAGCACCTTTTCCAATCGATGGGCGGCTCCTTGAAAATTCATGACACTCTCCCGTATCGTCTGCTTGCGAATACTCACCAATTTTGCAGCCGTGGCAGCGGCCATTGTATTTTTTAAATTATGCTTTCCTTCTAGGGCGAGGGTTTCTTTCATGATCGTTATTGTGTTATTCGCTGTTGTTATTTCTATTTCGTTGTTCTTGAGATAGGCACCTTCCTGAAATTGCTTTTCGATGGAAAATGGTATTAGTTTTGATTTGACAGGGTGCTGTTCCAACCAATCTACCAATACCGGATCATCGGCATTGTAGATCAGATAATCATCGGCTGTTTGATTCTCCGCAATTCGGAATTTGGAAGCGATGTACTTATCAAACTCATAATCATAGCGATCCAAATGATCGGGGGTGATATTGGTGATAATGGCGATGTGTGGTTTAAAATCAACAATACCATCTAATTGGAAACTGCTAATTTCAAGCACGTACCGATCGTAGCTTTTTTCGGCCACCATTTTCGCAAAACTATCACCTATATTCCCTGCCATGCCAACATTGGCCCCATCCGCTTTTAGCAAATGGTTTGCTAGCATCGTAGTGGTTGTTTTCCCATTGCTTCCCGTGATACCAATTATCATAGCATCTGTATAGCGTGAAGCAAATTCGATTTCCGAAATCACGGGAATACCTTGTTCTTTCAAAGCAACCACTAAGGGCACCGTATCGGGAATACCAGGGCTTTTCATCACAAGGTCTCCACTTAAAATAGTGGCCTCGGTATGTATACCCTCTTCCCAGTCTATCTCAAAATGTTCAAGAACGTTTTTATATTTTTCCTTTATTTCTCCTCTATCGGATACAAATACCTTGTACCCCTTTTGCTTTCCCAAAATTGCCGTTCCCACGCCACTTTCACCACCTCCCAATACGACCAAAAAAGCCATTTATCGAATCTTTAAAGTCACAAAAGTGATGATCGCCAAAATGATTCCTATTACCCAAAATCGGGTTACGATCTTACTTTCGTGGTATCCTTTTTTCTGAAAATGATGGTGTAAGGGTGCCATCAAAAAAACACGCCTGCCTTCCCCAAACTTCTTCTTGGTATACTTGAAATAGCCAACCTGAATCATTACCGACAATGATTCAGCGAAAAAAATACCGCACAACAATGGAATCAAGAGCTCTTTTCGGATGATGATCGCAATCACCGCAATCACCCCTCCAATAGTTAAACTTCCCGTATCTCCCATAAAGACCTGTGCGGGGAACGCGTTGTACCATAAAAAGCCGACCAAGGCCCCCAACAATGCCGCAATGAAAACAACGAGCTCTGCCACGTTGGGAATGAACATAATATCCAAGTAATCAGAAAAGACATAGTTTCCCGAAATCCAAGTGAACACCCCAAGGGTAAAAACAATGATTGC
>CALIIC010000003.1 GCA_938020445.1 uncultured Flavobacteriaceae bacterium
CTCCCTCTGGGTACAAATAGACGCTAAACTTGGGGAAAAACAGGAGGAGTCTAGACAAGCGATTTATCTAAGTACGTTCACAAGTTGCTCAATGTAGATAGCTGCCATATCGTTTCAAACTACTCCATATAGCGCCGGAAGCTGCATCGGCATTATCAGTTTCCGTAGGCTTCACATTACAGGTATACGTAAACCCGAAATGGGTTTTCGGATCAAAAAACATATTTGCATACATACCCATATCCCCGCCGTTATGCCCCATAAGACCATCGCTCATCTGCCACCAAAACAGTCCGTTTTTCAACCCTTTGAATTGCCCATTCATTTCCTCATGTTGTATTTTGGACATTTCTTCGAATGACTCACTACGAATGATACCATCTATTCCTGAATGCAACTTCATTAGTGCCTGTAAGTACTTGTTTAAATCTTTTGAATTCATAAAAACAGCTCCGTCGGGATAGGTAATACTGGTACGTTTTGGTAATGGACTTCTGTTTTTATCATATTGCACGTTCACCTTTGGGTTGCTACCCAAATTACTAAACCAAGAGGCACTTTCGAGCTTCATAGGTTTCCATACCTCCTTTTCTACAAATTCTCGATACGGTATGCCACTCACTACTTCAATAAGGTAAGCAGCCAATGACGCTCCGGTATTTGAATAGTACCAAGAAGTTCCGGGTGGTTTTTTAAAAAAGTGCTGTTTTGAATATCCTTTGCCCTTTTTGGAAAGATACTTTTCCAAAAACACTGGCAACGGTAGTTCTTCGTTTTTCATGGCAGCCATTGCTTTCTTTTTAAAATACTTTGGATACTTGTGTTTTTTAAAATGTTCCTTATCGATTAAAATATGAGCATTTGAATGAAATTGTTTTTCATTGATGGTAGCAGTATGCGTCGCCAAATGACGTATAGTAATCGGGTGATCGGGAAAATAAGGGTTTACAACCTCAAAGGGCAACAAGTCTTTTATGGGCGTATCTAATTGTATCACCCCTTGCTCGACCAATTGCATCAGGGCAATTCCTATAAAGGTTTTTGAGATAGATGCAACACATTGTACCGTTTCCATGCTATAGAGAACCTGGTTTTCTATATTGGCTAGACCATAGGCATTTGAATAAAGGGTCTTTTGGTCGTTTAAGACGCTTACCGTAAAACCAGGCAAATAATTTCTTTTCATTAAAGAACTAAAAACGTGGTTCAAGTGTGTCTCAATAGTATCAGAAATACTAATTAATTCTAATACATAGTCTCCTTTCTTCTTGACACCTCCTTCAAGTTGGCTCACCTGTAAACTATAACGCCCTTCTTCAGTCGCATCGATCAATACAAGTTCTTCACCATTTAGCCCGTTTGGAGAATCGAACGATTCAATAAGTACTCCCTGGGGATTGTAGGTCTTTATTTCTAAATCTATGTTTTTCTGTTGTAAACTTGCCAACAAAAATTGACCTTTTTCAAGGTCAACGCAATAGCTGATTTTCTTGTCCAAACCAATAGTATTCGATTCTTTTTGACCTTTTTGAAGCACTAACGTTTTTTGAGATAATGAAACATTAGAAATAAAATGGCTATCAACAGGTATTTCAAACGTTTTCTCATGGTACATTATATAAGGGTTAAGCAGTCGCTTTTGTAATTATCCCAATGATTAAATAAAGCTTCTAAGAAAATGAAAAAACACCCAGTAGACGGCCCAATGGAAGCATTGGGCTTTGTAAGCTGTTGGTTTTCATCAAGTATTATTGCGATATTCGTAAAAAAAATCGCTTTCAAAATTACCTCTTCTTAGATGCAACCAATTACATTTCTAAAGCGTCTTTACTACTAAAGAGTATTCTTTAACCACCACTTTAATGAAACTACTGACTGATTTTTTGATTATCTCTGGAATCATAGTTTCGATCCTGATTTTATGGGCGCTGTTTAAAACAAAGAAAAAAGGGCTTCCCAAGAAAATTTTGACCGTATTTTTTGTGGTGTTGTTGCTCGTAGGCCTTCATGCGTATGCCAACCTAAATGAAATACCTATTTTATATGAATTGACTTTTATCTTCGATGAACTCTGTATTTGGTTCATACCTCCTTTGCTGTACGTATACATCGAGTCTATTTTCAAAGAACACAAAGGGTTGTTGCGGAAGAAGGCAATTCATTTTTTACCCGTAGTAAGCTACTTTCTGATAATTGCCGGGCCAGTGCTCATATGTGTTATACTAGAAAAACCTCTTTTTCCCTATTTAGCACCGATTGAAAATTTTCTAGATGTCATTATTCTGATACGAGATCTATACATGGTGGCCTACCTCCTCTTTTCACTTCGTTTGTTTTATTCCTATCAAAATGCCATGAAATCTAATTTCTCTACGCTTACTGAAAGCGATTTCGGTTGGGTCAAGAAAATGCTTTTAAGTTGCTTGATCGTCATTGGTATCGACCTGAGCACCACGATCTATGAAACCTTTATACACCCCGTCTCCTGGAACACCGGCTATGCGACCATTGTTGGAATGGTCGTCTTAATCGTTTACCTGGGGTACTACGGGGTGAACCAATCGAGCATATTGCTACCCGATTTTTTGATTGGCGATACCGCCTCCAAAAATACTAAAAGTGAAAAAACCAACCATTTATCGAATGCTACCGATGAAGAACTCGAAATGCTCAAAACTAGACTAGAAACCGTTCTTGCCGAGAAAAAACCGTATTTAGACGAGGAGTTGACCTTAAACAAATTGGCCCAATTGGTTCCAACGACCGATAAGAAATTATCTACCCTGCTCAATCAACATATGAACACCACCTTTTATGATTTGATAAACTCCTATCGGGTTATCGTAGTGAAAGAAAAAATGAGTTCCAAGGAGTTCGAGAGTCTTACCCTTTTAGGAATCGCTTTTGAATCGGGGTTTAAATCAAAGACTAGCTTCAATCGAATATTCAAAAAAGTGACCGGCTTATCGCCCTCGGAATACAAAAACACCCTCTAAATTTGCCATAAATAGGTTCCAATGGAAGCATTGGAGCGTTTGGAATTCTTGATTTTTATTGATTTGTATTGCATTAACATCAATCAATACATCAATCAATGAAACACTGTACCACCCATGCCTTCATGGCGGCACCTTTTGCCTATTTAAACGCACATCTAGCAACTTATTACAAGTATTTTCTACCCCTTCCTAAATAAGGTCGGCACAAATTCTTTGAGGTGCTTGCATAACTTCTCTTTACAAAAAAACCCAAATCGATAGAACCATCTAGTCATTCACACAATCCAAAAAAATAAAACAATGATAAAATTCAAAGCCATTTTCATTGCCATACTATTAGCATTTGCCTGTTCTTGCACACTCGTTGTCGACGTTGATGACGACGACGAAGCCGGCAGCTTGCAAATCGAAGCCAAGGGAGACGGTCCTAATGGAGCGGTTCCTATCGGAACGGCCCTCTACCTCACCGTCACCGCTGCCGATAAGGACGGGATCAGCTCCATGACCATTACCATTCCTGAATTGAATGTAGCCACTGAGATCATGAACAGCGAACAACAGCATTACAATTGGACCATTGATCAAACTTTTGATGTACCGGAAACTACCACTACCGGCCTTTATGAAATTACCATTCGGCTCAAGGACAAAAATGGAAATGAGTACAGTCAAAAACGGAGTTTTCGTATTGTAGCGCACTCTTAAAAACACCAAACAGCCTTTATTATGAAAGCATCCTTAACGTTTCTTTTGCTCTTAATCGCATATCCGGCCATTTCGCAACTAACAGGAAAAATAATCAATGCCGAAACCGGAGCACCCATTCCATACGTAAACATTTGGGTACAAGATGCAAACATCGGCACCACCACCGAGGAGAACGGTAATTTTTCCTTGGAGACCACCCCCGAAAGCCTCTATGTGGTTTTTTCGGCAATCGGTTTTGAAACAAGAACCATTGAACTAAAAAATATCAAAGCCAAAATACCACTAATCCCCAAAACGACGGAGTTACAAGAGGTGGTAGTCAGTTCAAAACAAGCGGCGAAAGAATTGGTGATCGGAAAGTTCAAAAGATCTAAAATCAATAAATTCTTTGGCTGCGGTGAAAAGCCCAAAATATGGGCCCGCTATTTCCCGTACGACCCGATCTATACCGATACGCCTTTCTTAAAAAAAATAAAGGTATTCAGTATTAGTGATCACAAAAACTCCACCTTTAATCTGCGCTTTTATACCGTGGGAGAAGATGGTGCACCAGGCACTTATCTTACCGAAAAAAATATGATAGGAACGGCTAAAAAAGGGAATAAATTCACTGAAATAGACGTATCGGACTTGAACATCCTATTTCCTGAAAACGGGTTCTTTGTCGCTTTCGAGTGGTTGATCATAGCGGAAAACAAGTACAAAGACACCTATAAAGATCAAGGTAAGAAAGTAACCGTTACCGTATACAACCCTTCTTTGGGAACCGTAGATACTGCCACCGATGAAAAAAGTTGGCTTTTCAACGAGGGTAGATGGCAAAAAGCACATAAAAACTACTTTGACGACCCCTCAAAAAAAGCAAAAGATCTCTACAGCCAATTGGCCATCGAACTAACACTCACCGATTAACCCAAAGCAAATGCTCCTTCTTAAAACCTTTAAAAGACGCCTACCTACTATTTTCACTTTTTCGAAACTCCTTGGTCTTGCCCTCTTTTCGTCTCTGCAGTTCGGGTACGGGCAAACCAAGGTGCTCATAGTGGATAACCAAACCGAAAAGCCCGTGCCCTATGTAAATATTTGGGTTCTAAATACCGAGATAGGTACGACTTCAAACCAAGAAGGCGTGTTTGAAATTCCGGATAGTGGTACCCATAAAACCATGGTATTTTCGGCTGTCGGCTATGAGACCCTAAAAATAAGTAGTGCCAGTATACAAAAAAGCGTACGACTTTCGCCCAAAGCCATTCAATTAGACGAGATCGTATTACGCGCCAAACAGGATTCGATTGAATTAAAAATAGGCAGCTACAAGAATTCGAAAATCAAAAACCATTATTTCAGCGGACTCCAACCGAACATAAGGGCCCGTTACTTCCCTTATCAAAAAGCGTATGATTCCACTCCCTTTTTAAAACGTCTTAAAATATGTGTACCCAGTGCTGTTGATAAGGCAAAATTTATTATTCGCCTCTATTCCAAAAACAAAGATGGGGGCCCTGGAGCCCTTATTTACGGCCAGAACATTTTTGGTTATGCAAGTAAAATGTTTTGGAATACCCGAATTGATTTATCAGAATACAATATCCTTTTCCCCGAAGAGGGCCTTTTTATTGCAATGGAGTGGTTGGCCATCCCGGAAAATCTTTATGAATATCCCGTAGGCCGAAAAAAGAACCAAAAAATGCAGCAGGCCTATGCACCTGCAATAGGTACTGTTTTTAGTAAGACCAATGACAATGGCTGGATATTCTCACAAGGAAAATGGAGTAAAATAGCCACCAATAAAAAACAAGATTTCGAAAAAAGACATCGTAAAAAATATAGTATCCCCGCGATGGAACTAACGCTTTCCCACTAACACACATTCATCTTTTCATCTGTAGATACGCCGCAATGACCACTAAAAAAATTTATCTTAAAATCATCGGTATCCTTGCTGTTTTCAACTGTGTTGCCTGTTTGCAGACCGCTGAAAAAAAACATACCAATACAATCGCCTTCTTAGAAAAAAAATTGGATAGTATATTCGATAACTCTTCCCTCACAGGCCTTTCAGTGGTGGTAACCAACCATGAAAAAATAGTATTCCAACGCTCCTTTGGCTACGCAGACGTAGGCACTAAAAAGCCGTATACCAATTACACGGCCCATAACATTGCCTCTATTTCCAAAACCTTTATAGGGGTGGCCTTAATGAAGGCGATCGATGAGCAAAAATTACTGCTTGATGAGGATATAAATACCTACCTGCCGTTTAAGGTAACCCATCCCCTATATCCCGATACCCCGATTACCCTCCGCCATTTGGCCAACCATACCTCAGGCATTTTGGATGATGGGGTATACGGAGCAAGCTACGTACTCGACAACCCCGATATGGATACATCTACCCTACCGGAGGGCCTTATGGGATATATTGAGGATATTAGTGATAATCAACCGATCGATGAATCACAGTTTTTGGAAAACGCCCTTTCCACAGCCGGAGACTGGTATAACGAGGATAGCTTTTCTGACACAGCGCCGGGCACCGTATACGAATACAGCAATCTGGCCGCTACGCTGGCCGCCTTCGTGATTGAAAAAGCAGTAGGCACGTCTTATGAAAAGTACACGAACGAAAAAATATTCAAACCGCTGAACATGCCACATACAGTCTGGAACAAAAGTGATCAGAAAGCCGAGCATCGAGCCCGCTTATATGTATCAAAGGAACTGGCAGTTCCGCCTTATACCTTGGTCACAAAAGCAGATGGTGGGATCATTACCAATACCACCGACTTTTCAAATTATTTGATTGAAATGTTGAATGGCTACAAAGGTGAAGGAACCTTGCTTTCAAAAAGCGCGTATGCAACCCTATTTCGCACCAACAGTACCGATGGAAAAGGGATGGGGATTTTCTGGGAAATAGATAAGATAGGGCGTCCTCGTCATGATGGGGGTGATCCCGGAGTGATTACCAATACGGCACTATTGCCCAAAAAGAATATGGCGTATTTTACCATGTGTAATATAAGTCCGGATTTGGGAGCCGATATCATGCCCGATTTGTACTATATATGGAAGTTGTTAGAGGATCAGTCCTGGAACTAAGCAAGGAAAGCAGTTTTTTATTAAAAGGGTGTTCCCCCGATACCCTTTTGAAATTCGCCTTTATTTTGCAGGCGGACCCTTATAAAAGCAAGTTGCGCACACCGGTTTTATAGGTTTGCCCAATTGGTATTTGATGCGCATCCAGCAGAATTCGATTGCCCTCAATGGTCTTGATATGAGTCTTGCTTACAATAAAGGATTTATGGCATCGAATGAATTGATCGACCGGCAAAATACGTTCAAAATTGGAAATTTTCTCGTGTGTGATCAAAGATTCGTTTTGGAGCACCACTTTGCAATAACTCCCAACAGATTCTACAAAAAGAAGCTCGTCCAAGGCTATTTGATGGTGCTTTTTATCGCCTTTTACAAAAATACGTTCAGTACGCGTTGCCGATGCGGAAACTTGTATTTCTTTTTTGTTTGATTCACCGATCGTTACCTTTTGTATTGCCTTTGCAAAACGCTCAAAAGAAAAGGGTTTTAAGAGGTAGTCGGTAACATTTAGTTCGTACCCTTCCAAGGCGTATTCTTCGTAGGCAGAGGTAATAATCACCTTCGGCGGCATTCGGAGCATTTTTACAAACTCCAACCCCGTAATTTTCGGCATGTTAATATCCAAGAACAACAACTCTACTTCGTTCGTATGCAGGAACTCCATCGCCTCCATCGCACTATAGCAATTATGCAGCAACTTTAAATGTGAAAAGTCGTTTGCAAAACTTTCGATAATGCGATGGGCAATCGGCTCATCATCCACAATAATATACCGTATCATTACGCTAAATTTAATGATAATTCCGCTCTATAGACACCTCCGTGCTGCGATAGGCCCAATTGGTGCTTTCCCGGAAACAATAATTCCAAACGCCTTTTCAGATTGGTCAACCCAATTCCTTCTTGTTGGGTGTCGGGTTGCTCGTAATTGTTCTCCACCACAAAATTCAACAGCTTTTTAGTGGTCGTTAGCCGCACTTTTATCCATGCCTTTGCATCTAGTTTTTCTGCGCCGTGCTTGAAGGCGTTTTCCAATAAATTGATCAATAACAGGGGTGGGATATCCAGATGGGGGTCTTCAATATCGGTCTCAAAAGAAAGCGCAAGCTTGTTGTGATATCGAATCGAATGTAAATCATTATAGTTTTTTAAAAATTGCAATTCGTCTTTCAAGAAAACGGTTGATTTTTTGCCATCATAAATAGTGTACCGCATCATTTCGGACAATTTCAATAACATTTTTGGTGTCTCCTCTGACTTCTCTATCGCCAGGCCGTAAAGGTTGTTAAGTGTATTGAAAAAGAAATGTGGGTTTACTTGGGCGCGGAGCAGCGAAAGCTCTGAGTGAAGCTTCTCATTTTTCAACTCCCTGATGGTTTTGATTTTTTCATAGACCCAGGAAAAAACCAAATAGGCCAATACCAAGAACATGAGGCCCATGAGCATCAATGGCAGACTGCGCACCGCATCGTTGATCGTAAACTGAATAATGGCGACCACCAACAATACAAGCAAAAAAAGCGACTTTTCATATCGCACTGCGAACAACTCCTTATCAATATAGTCAGTGGTTTTGGAAACGATAAAATAGGAAATGTAGCCTACACTTAGGATGATAGAGATGACATTCGGGCTTAATACAATAAGACCAAAGCCAACAACACCTAAGACGATAATAAAGATGCTGAGCAGAAATAGTTTGGACCCCGTTAGTTTCATAAAACAAAGAACGCCATAAAAGGAATTTCGGCCATTCATTTTTAACAAACAGCGCTTTTTCTTGAACGAACAGGCTTTTTTTTGAAACAAAACCGCTTCGTTTGATTTATAGCCCTATTCGAAACAACAAATATGCGGTTGATCAAATAAGTTTCGCAACGGTTCATTGCAAACATAGGTTTGTAACCTAATCTTAAAAAAACGATCATATGAATACATTGGAAATCAACTCTTTGGTAAAGGAGTACAAAAACGGGACATCTGCATTAAATGGGGTGCAGCTAAAAATTACCAATGGTATGTTCGGGTTGTTAGGACCCAACGGTGCCGGCAAATCTACCTTAATGCGAACCATTGCCGGGCTTCAGCTCCCTTCGAGTGGTTCAATTATCTTTAATGGGAATGACATCACGAAAGATCCACAGAAAATTCGTGCGCATTTGGGATATCTCCCACAAGAATTTGGCGTGTACCCACGAATTTCGGCCTACCACCTTTTAGACCATATTGCCGTTTTAAAAGGAGTATTGAACCCAGTAGAGCGCAAACAACAAATCACAGCGCTTTTACAAAAAACCAACTTGTACGCATACAGAAAAAAGAATGTAAACACCTTCTCGGGAGGGATGCGACGACGGTTCGGTATCGCTCAGGCCTTGTTGGGAAATCCCAAAATAATAATGGTCGATGAACCCACAGCCGGTCTTGATCCAGAAGAACGCAATCGCTTTTTTGACGTATTAGCAGAGGTATCGTCAGCTATCATTGTACTTCTTTCTACTCATATCGTCGAAGATGTACGGGTACTTTGTTCCGATATGGCCATCCTGCATGAAGGCCGTATTTTGGAACAAGGCAACCCTAAGGAGCTTATAGAACAACTAGAAGGCCATATTTGGCGTACCCCTGTTACCAAAAAAAGACTTCATAACCTGAAAGACACCCATACGGTTATTTCAACCCGCCTGTCCGCCGGGAAAACCAGTGCCTACGTATTCTCGAACGAGGCATTATCAAACGACTTTGAATCGGTACCTACCGATTTGGAACACGTTTACTTTCACGC
Source organism: uncultured Flavobacteriaceae bacterium (assembly GCA_938020445.1). Taxonomy (GTDB): domain Bacteria; phylum Bacteroidota; class Bacteroidia; order Flavobacteriales; family Flavobacteriaceae; genus Pelagihabitans. Next base: position 9,592 of record CALIIC010000003.1, read on the forward strand.
ATTGAAAACCGCAAAAACCAATCGCTATGCTGCCTAAACTGATCACCTTCGAATGGAAGTTCCACACCAAGCAACCTTCCTATATTCTATTTTCTATCCTCTTTTTTGTAGGCGGTATTTATTTTGGTCTACAAGACGGTGCCATACATGCCGACAATACCTACAATCTACATCTCTTCGTAGGTATTGTAAGCCTCGCCGCAATCTTTCAAATTGTATTTCAAACCGCCTACACGGTACTAAGGGATTTGAATGCAGACGCAACCCAGTACATACACACCACCGCCGTTGGCAAGGGACCGTTCCTACTTAGCCGGTTCCTAGGTATCTTCAACACTGCCGTGCTTTCCTCCTTCTTCTATGTAGCAGGACTCTTGCTATCGGTCGTAACAGATGTTTTCTCCATCCACCCAGAGGAGCCCATACAACTCATCCACTTTCTATGGCCTTGGTTGGTTGTGGTGGTTCCCAACATTTTTATCATTTCTAGCTTCTTGTTTTTGACCACCATCATCAGTAGAAAAGTACCGGTGGTTTTTTTGGTCGGCTTTGTACTCTTTGCTTCTTTTTGGATTAACAATGGATATATTGGATCTCCCATCGGAGGCGGGCGTTTGGTAGTTCCCCAAGAAATGGTCGACACCATTGCCCTGACCGATATTTTTGGCCTCTGCGCCTCCCATGCCCAAACACAGTTTTGGACTCCCTTGCAAAAAAGTACGAAGCTTGTTTTCCTGACCGGAAGCTTCCTTTACAATAGGCTGTTATGGCTAGGGGTGGCATTGGCAAGCTTGCTCATTTCCTACCGCTGTTTTTCATTCCGCTTAAGAGCGCAAAAAGCAAGGAGGGTTGGGCTGCTGAAACACATTCGACGGAAGCGCGTTCAGCGGAAAGAAAAAGACGGCAAAAAACTACCATACCTGCCGATATTCACCGAGAAGCAATCGCTCCTTGCCCATTGCAAAGAGTTTGCCACATTGGTAAAGATCGACTTTCAGACGACCCTCTTTAGCAAACCGTTCTTATTATTGGCACTGGGCTGGGTGGCGGTGTTGTGTATGGCAATCAGCCACAACCTCAACGGTCAAGAAGTATATGGAAACACCTTGCCAACCACCGGGCTCATCGTAGGGCTCATCTTGGAACCACTCTCCTATATGGGACTATTCATTATGATCTTTTATGCTGGAGAGCTTGTTTGGAATTCAAGAGGGCATCGGTTTAATGAAATTCTAGATAGTACCCCAGCGCGGAACGGACTGCTTTTAGGTTCTAAATACGCGGCCCTTTTCCTCATACCCATTACCCTTATCGTATTGGCGATTTTGATTGGGTTGGCTTTCCAATTTTTGTCGGGATATACGGCCATCGACGTTTTACTTTACCTGCATATTTTCTATTACGGAGGTACTTCGCTTCTAATTTATGGCATCCTTTCGGTATGCATTCAACTGCTATCCTCCAATAAATATCTAGGAATGCTTGGCAGTCTGATTTTCATCTATGGGGCCGCCAACTTATTGCCGCTGTTTGGGATAGAACATCCATTGGCACAGCTTTTTAATCTCCCAAAAATAGGGGAAGGATATTCTTCCTTTACAGGTTTTGGATCACAAGAAGCCCTTTTCAATAAATTTAGTTTGCTATGGGTCACCGTTGCAATGCTTGTAGCATTTGGAAGTTTTAAAATCTTTAAACGCAATAGCGAATGGGTGCTAAAAGAGCAGTTACGGAAGTTGGTTCGTTTATGGAACCCCGTTCAACGGTTCTTATTGGTCATTTTCGTACTTATCATCTGTATTTCTGCAGGGGTCATTGAACATACTGTTCGAAACGACAGTGCCCTAATGGGTCAAAGTGAATTGCTACACTTCAGGGAGGTGTATGAAAAAAAGTACAAGCCGTTTGCCAAGCTTGCGGTCCCGGCAATAACCGATATCAAAACAAAAGTGCAGTTGTTCCCAAAAAGCAAATCGTACCAGGTCATTGGAGATTATACCATTCAAAACATCACAACAAGGCCTATTGATACCATCCTCATCACCGCACGCCATCCATTGGATTCAATTGTACTTACAGGTGCGAGAATCATCCGAAAAGATATGGCCTCCATAGATGCTCGCATTGTGGTATTGAGCCCTCCCCTACAAGCTGGGGAAAGCAGACAAATGCACTTTAAAACCACCAAAAAAGTGGGTGCTTTTGAGGTACAAAGAGATATGGCACAAAACGGCACTTATCTACGAAATAGTACATTCGAGCCGCGTTTGGGATATCAACAAGCCTTGGAAATAACCGCCCAATCAGAACGAAAAAAACGGGGCCTACCACCACAGGAAGATCCGGAAAATATCGAAAAAACGGCAGGAAAAACACTTCCCAAGCAAGGGTTTGAAACTTGGATAACCACCGACATAGAGCAAATACCCATAGCGCCTGGAAACTTACTGGACACCATACAAATGGGCAATCGGGTGCAATACCACTATAGATCAACTCGCAAAACCGATAACAACCTATCCTATTTCTCGGCCGCCTATAAGAAAAAAGCCATTCAATACAAAGGCATCACGATCGAAGCCTACTTTCTTCCTGAACACGGCTCTAACATTCCAGCACTTTTGAACGCAGCTGTGAAGACCTTGGAATATGGCAGCAAACATTTTGGCGATTACCCATTTGACCATCTAAGGATTGCCGAGGTACCCTCGCATTGGAAATTTGGGGGCCATGCCCTGCCCGGAACCATCGCGCTTCAGGAACGATTTTTCACTCAAGACAATCAAGACCCCTTGAAAGGAATCAATCAACTTACGCGGGTGGTAATACATGAAATAGGACACCAATGGTTTGGTCATAAACTTGCCCCGGCTCCCGGTGCTGGAGGAAACATGCTAAATGAAACGATGGCCAACTATGTGGAAGCGCAGGTATTGGAACGGATTTTCGGAAAAACAATGGTGCGCCAATTGGCCAATTTCAACCGACGAAGGTACTTTGCCTTTCGTTCTTCGGCAGAAGCACAGGAACCCACTCTCAACAAGGTAACCAACGAAACCTATGTCGCCTATCGTAAAGGGTTTTTAGCGATGCAATCCTTGAAGGAGCTTATTGGCGAAAAACGCCTCAACTATGGACTAAGATCACTTATCGAACACCATGGAGAAGCACAATCGGCACGAGCCGAAGATTTTCTAGACATCCTAAAGGCAACAGGTACCCAAGAAGAAATTGAATTGATTACCGATTGGTTCGAAAATAGGTTTCAGTATGCCATTCAAGGGAAACTGCTTGGAATCAAAGTGAACAAGCACACGCATTCGGTTACCCTAAAAGTCTCGGCCAAGCGTTTGCAAACGAACGAAACGGGAACAGAAAAAGAAGTTCCCATAGACGAGCGCATAACCATCGGGTTTTACCAAAAAGATCCGGCAGACCCGAGCGCCGATCCTTATTTTAAAAAAGTAAGGCTATCAAAACCGATAGAGGAAATTACACTTCAATTGAAAAAACTGCCAAATTACATCGTGTTAGACCCCATGATTACCCGCTTGGATAAAAATGTACAGGACAATTTGATTGCTATTGAGCACACAAACGAGCACTAAAATCAATATAAAATGAAAACAACAACCAGTATCATAAGTATCATTGCCCTAAGCTTGGGCAACCTCCTATTTTCGCAACAAAAGCCCTCCAAGGAACTTTTGGTAACCCATTTCGGATTTAAAGAACGTCGCCTTGAGACCCCGAATGATACGATTCACTACTACAGCTTTCAAAAGAACATACGTACCGCCGTCAAAGGACTTGTCATATATGTTCAAGGAAGCGATCCCAGTCCTCAATTTTTTTATCAAATCAAGGAAGGGAAGGTTCTTCCGGGGGCTTGGATAAAGAACGATTACAAGGGTATTCCAGAGGACCATATGTACGTCATAGTGGAAAAAACGGGATTCGAAGGTATCTTTGAAATGAATGAAACCGAAGTTCCCTTAAAGTACCATCAACAAAATTCATTGGAACATCGCGTTGCGCAAATCGATACGGTTGTCACCCTGTTATCCGAGCGGTACTCACCAGACAAGGTAATCGTATACGGTCATTCGGAAGGAGCTCCGGTAGCCGCAAAACTGGCTACCCAAAATACCCATATCACCCATCTGGGATTTTGGGCGGGAAATGCCTTGCCAGATTTCTTTGATTTTGCCCTACAAAGCCGTATTGCACTATACAAGGGGGAACAAACAGACGCTCAAAGTCAAGAAAGCATCAATGAAGCGATTGCTTATTTTTCCAAGGTCATCGCGGAAGACACAATGGGTACTGCCATTGATGATTTTGGATATACCAATAAAAGATGGTGGAGCTACGCAGCGCCTCCCATCAATCATTTGACACAACTCACTATCCCGGTTTATGTTCAAGTGAGCACCCAGGATCAAAGTGCACCTATAGAAAGTTCCTATCTCATTCCATTGGAATTTGCACGCCTTGGAAAGAAAAATCTAACCTACAACGTTTGTCAAGGTTGTGACCATGGTTTTTTCAAAACCTTACCAGACGGCTCCAAACAAGGGCAATGGGAAACGATTTTCGATACGTTCTTAAAATGGACCTCCAAGAAATAAACAGTATGCTAAAAAACGGTTCTTTGAAAAGAACAAGTTGAGCGGGAAAATGTTAAAAGTCAAAACGATAATTCATTTTAAGCGCTATACCCCAATTATTGCGGCTTAGTTGCTGGTTATAATTATCGCTTACTACAAGGTACAGATACGACAGCGGCTTGTATTCCCATTGCAAGCGGCTGTTGATATTGAAATTATCGAATTGGGTATTGTACTGCACATAAGTGGTCCAATTCAACCGATTTGAAAAGAAAACCTCCCCAGTAAAACGGGCA
>CALIIC010000004.1 GCA_938020445.1 uncultured Flavobacteriaceae bacterium
CCGCTGTTAAAAAGATTACTGGAATGGTGACGGACGAGTCCGGGGAACCGTTGCCAGGTGTAAATGTAGTGGTGAAGGGGACCCGGAACGGCACACAAACCGACTTTGATGGGTATTTCTCGATACAAACAAATGAAGGAAGTGAACTTTCCTTTTCATACATAGGATATCATGTAGATACAATCCCGATCTATTCATCGGTGATGAATGTGCGAATGGAGGAAGACGTTAGTACATTAGACGAAGTGGTCGTTACCGCACAAGGTATAAGAAAAAAACATCACTCGTTAGGGTTTGCAGTAAGTTCAGTTACAGCCGAATATTTAGATGGTAAAACTGCCGGGCTAAACGTTCGTGGTAGTTCATCTAGAAATTGGGAAACACCAAAGGCGACTCTGAAACCACCATTATACATTATCGACGGGGTACCCGTAGCTGATTTTGTAGCAGGTGATTTGGATGAAAATGAAATACAATCGATCGATGTTTTAAAAGGTAAAGAAGCAACCGCGGTCTATGGAACCGATGGGCATCACGGTGTGGTGGTCATTACTACCAAAAAAAGCACCTTGAAGGAAGACGCAACCAACACCCGATTCGTGATTAAAAAACCGTACAGTGTTGCCTCCGATAGCGATATAACCGCTATCGAAATCAATACCTTTACCCTAAAGGCCGCCTATGAATATTTTGCAGCCCCTTTGGTAAACGAAAATGTGTTTTTGACCACTACTTTTAGTGATTGGGAACAATACCAATTGCTACCGGGCGAAGCAAGTGTTTACTTTAAAGGTGGGTATGCGGGCAAAACGACTATTGACCCCTACACCACACAAAAAGAAATGGTCATCTCTCTTGGGATAGACCCCAACATTACGGTAACTCGCAAACAAAACAAAAACTTTAAAAGCAAATCGTTTACTGGCAGCAATCGCATCTTGGACCGAACGTATGATTTAGAAGTAAAGAACAATAAGACCACTGCAATAGATCTAAAGTTGATGGACCGTATCCCCATCTCCCAAAACAAAGAAATCAAACTGGACGATATTGTCCTAAATGATGCGGACTATGAAAAAACAAAAGGGCTTTTAACCTGGAAACTGAAATTGAAGGCACAGGAAACCAGTAAAAAGCAATTCTCATTTCAGGTGAAGTATCCGAAATACAAACATATCTCCATATAATTGCTATTGGCGGTCTTACTTCTAATAAAACCTAAGGAGCAAGGCCGTTTTTTTAAAGCAATTTGACACTTTTGTCTCAATAAATGACATCATGTGGTTATATATTTATTTTTTTTAGAAAAAATAAATCCAAATCAACTTTTTTGATGGTACTAACGCCCTATTTGGAACAGAATTTGCAGTCTTAAAGTTAGCCCCATTCCTACAGTTTCAACCAAAAAATTCTGTAAAGCATTCGTGCAACAGAAAAAAACCGCACAGTAAATGAAGACCATCAAGAATTTGGAACGGCTGCAACAATTGCACATACTGATAAAAGCAGGAGGAACGGGCAGCCCGCTTGAAATATCCAAACGATTATCGATTAGTGAACGTATGGTTTATACGCTGGTCGATCAACTAAAAAGCTTGGATGCAGCGATTTGCTATAACCGCACAACCAGAAGCTACCATTACCGCGAACCTTTTCAATTGCATATTAGTATTTCCGTTTCCATTACCAGTAAGAATACCATTACCAAGTTATACGAGGGGAGTTACTTCGAAAAAGCTTGGAAAAAAGAGCCTAATTGAGCTGTTTTATCCTCTATCACTATTTTTTCGTGGAAAAGCAAGTACAATGTTTAGTTGAAAATAGTATCCAAAGCACGAAAAAAGGGTGTTTCAAAGGTTAAAAGATCATTATGATTCCCCCCTTCTATAGAATAGAACTCTTTTTCCTTTGCATTAGAAAGTTCAAACAGGCGTTGCCCATGTTCGAAAGGGATCAAATCATCCTCAGTGCCATGAATTAGATATGTGGGCGTTTGAATAATGGGGATGTTTTGCACATTTTGAAATCGAAATTTCAACAACCATTTTGCAGGAAGAAACGGGTACGACGTATTGGCAACTTCCAATAAACTAGTGGGTGTCGACTCAAGTACCAGTTGCTTCGGGTTGTTTGCTTTTGCAATATGGGTTGCAAAGAACCCTCCCAAAGACCGACCATATACCGTAATGATATCTTCTTTAAAGAGTGTTTTACAATACTCGTAAAACAAATAACCGTCGTTTAGCATGAGCTCTTGTCTTCTTTTTCCTGTGCTCTTACCGTATCCTCGATAATCCCAAACGACCACATCATATGAATAGCGATTGGTTAGGTCCTGCCCCCACCGGCCCCAAGAATCCAATTCTCCGGCATTCCCATGACAATACAAGATGACTCCTCTAGGGTTTTCAGCTTTAAAATGAAGGCCGTTCAATACAGCTCCATCGGCTGCCGTTAAAAAAAGTTCCTCAAAATCCCCTGAGAACTGGTACTCATAGGTTGGCGGAAGGGTGCTGCTGTAGAAAATCAATTTTTCCTGAAAAAAATAGAACATGAGGATTACAAATAGAATTAGCGATAATAAAACTTTTAAAAACCGCTTTGCTTTTTTCATAGATCACAGTTTTAATAGCTATGTAATTACTTCAAATTATTCAATATAAAATCTAAGGTCTTATTGGTGTTGCAATTCTTTTGGTACGCTAGGTTATGATGGGTGATTTTTTCCGCCAAGCCCATACCATAGAGTACTTTGATCGCTTCTTCATAGGCAAGGGCCACTTTACCTGTCAACAAATTATCCATCGAAGTCTCGGCCTGGTATCGTTTATACACTTTGCGAAGGCCGCTCAAATAAAGTCGGTCTTTGGTGAAACCACCTCCTCTATGGGCCCGCAAGGTAATCGAGAAAGCGTCATGACGATTGAGTTTATACTGACTGTGTATCAAATCAAATGTATCGGAAAAGCTATAACCTTTAATTAAACTGTCAGATGCCAAAACTCTGTATGACAACTCTTTGAGCCTTTTTAATGTTAGAGCACCGCTCATGTATTCACTGAATACCGCCAGTCCTTCTTGGGTCTCCACATTTTTAGGAAAACCGTTGGAAAAAATCTTTAGCGGCTGCAACATACCATTATAGGTCGTGACCAAGTGCACCCCAATTTCATGATGCGCCAAGGTAAGTAATTGGTTCTTGCTGAACTTTGTATTCTTCTTGACCAATAGGGTTTGAGAAACATTGCTCACCATGGCGTCTGCTGCCATATGGGTAGAAAACTTCACGTTCAACGGAAAATCATACTGTTTCGAGAAATCGTCAAAATAAGCCTTCGCATCTTGGGCACTGAAAACCTTCTCCATATCATGTGAATTAGGTTCATCGGGATAATGCAATATAAATTGGGCGTTTTGAACATCCTTCTCTGTTGGAGTCCCATATACGCGCAAGGAGTTGTAATAAAACTTCTTCCCCTCCCCGATGGTCTCAATGCATTGCACCATATTGGAATAGTAGTAAATAATATCTTGATACAACTTGCGAATAGCAGCATCTTCAATACGCTCTAGACGCTGCGAGAAGAACAAGCGGTGTAGCTTATAAGGATCAAATTTCAACTTAGGGTATCTAAAAACCGGATTCTCAGTATACTTAGAAGCGAAAAAACGTTGCTTTGCCGTTTCCGTGTTTAAGGGGTTTACATAGCCCAATAATTCAATCTTCTTGACCAATCGGTTAAGATTATGGTCTATTTCGAATAAATCGGCATAGGTATTCTGTAAAGCGGACCGTTCCTTTTCTCGAATCATGCGGATTGTTGGAATTCTTTGACTTGCAAAGGTATCAATTCTTTTAGTTGCTTTTCTACCGCACGCACTACTTCGGGGTAAATAACTGCTGTGTATTCATCACAATACACCTTGGATATTTCCGTGGCCAGTACCAAAGTATTGGTAAAACCATTCCCTATGTGCTTTAAAAAATATCCATTTCCTTGAAAGGTGTCATTAATTTTCGAAACAGACTCGATACCGTTCGGCAACACCATTTCCCCCAATTTCTGACTCCAGGACTTGGCCAAATTACCAAAACGTTGGTTGTTGATATTTGCAGTTCCTAAATTCCAAACCGGTACTGGTCGGTCCCAGCGCTTCCAATTGTAACTGTGCATATCGAATACGATTGCCTTATCGTATTTGGATTCTATTTGATGCACCAAAGCATCTACTACCTTATAAAAATTGCTATGTTTTTGAAGACTCTGACTTTTTTCAGATTCTGGGAGCGGATTTTTCCAAAGCTGTTTTCCCCAAGCATCGGTATAAATCGCAGTATCGGGCGCACGGTTTAGGTCATACTCGAATCGACTATCACATCCGGCAATGACAATGGGGTGTGAATGTACCATTTCTTTGGTACAAGGATCCTCCTCATACCAACGTTCATATTCAGTATGCAGACAGTTTTCCCAGAGCGATTTACGAAATTGATGCCCATCGTGCACCGCGGCACAAATGTATGGGGCGTAAGACGCTACTTTTAGCGTAAAGGAGTAATCCTCTGAAACCGCTTCAAATGGAATCTCGGACTCAATATTCGAAATGATATTTGCAATGGAAAGCCTATGCATTTTCAACCTCATCTCGAAGCCGTGTACGTCTCTGAAAGGCTTGCAATTTATCAAGGACCTTACTTTCCACAAAATCAATGACCTTGCATTGTAATTTGGTCTTATACACCTTATTCATATACGTAATGCCTCCGGGAGACATAACATTCACCTCTACCAGTTTGCCGCCGATGACGTCGATTCCCACGAACAAGAGTCCGTCCTTGACCAACTTAGGTCCTATTTGCTTACAAAGCGCTTTTTCCTCTTTGGTAAGACTGTGTTTTGCTACCGTTCCTCCTGCAGATACATTGCTGCGGTGGTCGTCAGAACCTGGCACTCTTTTCATAGCCCCAATGGGCTCCCCATTAAGTATGAGGATCCGAATATCCCCTTGATCAGCACCTTCAATATATTCTTGAAGTATAACATAGTTAGAGCTTCCATCAGAGTTGGTTACATAAAAATCCAATAAAGATTTGATGCTGCTCATCGCTGATTTTTCAATGAGGATGACACCAGATCCTCCAAACCCGTTCAAAGGTTTTAGAATCATCTTATCCGACTTCGATTCGTTGATTTGTTTTATTAGATAGTTTTTGTTTTTAGAAACATGGGTCGCGGGAATAATATTGCTGTGCGAATCCCCAAAAGCGGCCGTATACAGTTTGTTATTTGCTTCTCGAAGGCCTTGCAAGGAGTTCATAATAAAAACATCGTCTTTGACCGAATCGAGAAAGTTGAGCATTATTGGATCCAATGGTGGGTTTCCGCGCATAAAAATAACATCAAAACCGGCCAATGGCAGCATTTCTTCCCGTGGTGTGGCCTGTTTATAAAATGTTTTTAGATTGCTGGGCACCTTTTCCATTCTACCCAACACCGTGCAAAAGGCATTGGTGACACTATTTCGAATGGTAAGATTTGCCGGGGTGCACAACGCCACCCCATGTTTTCTTTTTACACATTCGTGAATCAACGCTAGACTTGTATCATTTTCTGGATCTATTTCTTCCCAGGGATACATTAAAAAACAAATGTTCATACTTCCTTGGTTTGTTTAGGTGTATATTAGGTTCCTTCAGCGATTCAAGAAGCCTGAATTCGCTTCTATACTGAATTAGTTAACTTCCTCTAAATGATCATCCCATTCTTTCGGGTTGGGCTTTCCAAGTTTACCGACAGATTTTGCAACGATCATGGAAACAGTCGCGTCCCCCGTAACATTTACTACGGTACGGCACATATCCAATGGTCTATCCACCGCAAAAATCAAAGCGAGGCCAATAGCGAGCTTGTCTGCAGGAAAACCTATTGCCTCCAATACAATCACAAGCATTACCATACCAGCTCCCGGTACCGCGGCGGATCCTATAGAGGCCAATAAGGCGGTAAGAACAATCGTCAGTTGATCTCCCAAAGAAAGATCAAACCCCAAGGCCTGTGAAATAAATACTGCTGCTACCCCTTGGTACAAACTGGTCCCATCCATATTAATTGTGGCACCTACTGGCAAAACAAAACTCGAAACTTCCTTATCTACCCCTATATGCTCTTCTACCCGCTCCATCGTAACCGGCAGTGTTGCCGCACTAGAACTTGTAGAGAAGGCAAGCAATTGAGCGGGACTCATTTGTTTCAAGAACCAAAAAGGGTTCTTTTTAGTATAAGTTGACACAATGATGCAATAGAATACGATCATCAATGCCAATCCAAGAACAACCACACCTGCATACTTGAGCAATGCAACAAGCAAGTCTGGATCACTAGAGGATACCACAACATTCGCAAGCAGCGCAAAAACTGCTACTGGGGCCGTCAACATAATCAAGTCGACCATTTTGAGCACAATATCATTTAAAGAGTCGAAAAAACCTTTCATTGGTTTTGCCCTTTCCTCTCCGATCAAAAGCATTGATATCCCAAAAATGATAGTAAAAAAGATTACCTGGAGCATTAAACTATTGTCGGACAGGGCCGCGAAGGCATTATCCGGTACCATGTCCTCCAAGAATTGTAAGGGACCACTATCTTTTTGACGGGAGGCCTCTTCTAACTTTGAGGTAACCCCACTATCGTTCGCATAGGTGTTCGTGAGTTTCGTAATCGTTTCTGACGAAATACCATCGCCAGGTTTCATAATATTCACTAAAATAAGCCCTATCGAAATTGCCATCACCGTAGTACCTATATAGATGGCAATTGTTTTTAGTCCTATATTTCTGAATTTTGAAATATCCTTTAGGTCTGAGATACCTTTGATCAGGGAAGCAAGTATCAGCGGAATCGCTATTAATTTCAATAATTTCACAAAGATGGTTCCAAGCGGCTTGATCCAATCAAGAACGAACTGCTTTCCCCACCCTATTTGTAACATTAGATATCCAAAGATCAGTCCGAAGACCATTCCAATAAGAATTTGCCAATGCAATTCCAGCTTTCGCATATAGAGTCTGTTTAGATGGGTAAGATACTATTTTTGGACGGAAGAAGAAAAGACAAAAGATAAAAGACGTAAGACGGATTCACTGGAAGATCCAGTGCCGAAAACGGGAACTATTTAGTCTTGTTTAATCGTCCGGTTTAGCAGTGTGTAATCTGCCAATACCAAAGCTGCCATGGCCTCAATAATGGGTACTGCTCTAGGTACTACGCAGGGATCGTGCCTGCCTTTTCCCTTGGTCTGTACCATATTCCCTTCTTTGTCAATGGTTTCATACCCTTGAATGACGGTTGCTACGGGCTTAAAGGCAACACTGAAATAAATATCCATTCCATTGGAAATACCTCCTTGCACTCCTCCGCTATAGTTGGTCTTTGTACTGCCATCTGAATTGAACTGATCGTTGTGGGCGCTGCCTTTCATTGCCACCCCTTCAAAGCCACTACCATATTCAAAACCTTTCACCGCATTGATAGATAACATGGCCTTGCCCAATTCTGCATGAAGTTTATCAAAAACCGGTTCACCAAGGCCCACGGGAACATTTTGAATAACACAACCAATAATACCGCCAATAGTATCCCCCTCTTTACGAATTTCTTTGATATACGCCTCCATCTGCTTGGCCGTTTCCGGATCGGGGCATCGGACGGGGTTCGATTCTGTAAGTGAAAAATCCAATTCCTGATAGGGTTTTTCCATTTTCAAGGTTCCTACTTGGGTAACGAAGGCGTTGATAGTAATACCTTTTAAAAACTGTTTTGCAATAGCACCGGCCACCACCCTACTTGCCGTTTCCCGTGCAGAACTTCTTCCGCCGCCGCGGTAGTCGCGGAAACCATACTTTTTATCATATACATAGTCGGCATGTGAGGGGCGATAGGAATCTTTTATATGTGAATAATCATGCGACTTCTGATTGGTGTTACGTATCGCAAAGCCAATGGGAGTTCCGGTGGTCTTTCCTTCGAAAATTCCTGAAAAGAATTCTACGCTGTCCGGTTCTTTCCGTTGGGTGACAATTGCCGACTGCCCAGGTTTTCTACGGTCCAACTCGTGTTGTACGGCATCCAAATCAAGTGCTATTCCAGAGGGGCATCCTTCCAAAACTCCACCTATGGCAACGCCATGCGACTCCCCGAAGGTCATTAATCTAAAAAGGTTCCCAAACGTATTGCCAGCCATATTACTTTTAATAAAAATTGATGTTTGTTAGAGTACTCGCTAAGCACTAATGAAGCCAACAAAGGTAAATGTTAAAAGCATCCCGTCAAAATGGGATCACAGGGAATGTTTTCTTTACAATGGCAATGCACTCGTAAACATTTATTAACCGAATGACCATAGAATAATGACAGGGAGTTTACCCTGGCTTGATGCGGGTTCCCGAATTTTGTTTAAAATTTCTGTATTGAAAAAACGCAAAATCGATATCGCGGTCATATCAGATGTGCATTTGGGCACCTTTGGATGTAATGCAGAGGAACTCCTGATTTACCTTAACAGCATACAGCCAAAGAAGCTTATTTTAAATGGGGATATTTTGGATATATGGCAATTTAACAAACACTATTTTCCAGCCTCCCATATGAAGGTGCTGCGTAAAATCATTGGGATGGCCTCTAAGGGAACCGTGGTACACTATATCACCGGAAATCACGACGAAGCCCTTCGAAAGTTTAGTGACACTTCTATGGGGAATTTCCACATACAGGACAAGCTAGTGCTTCAGCTAGATGGTAAAAAGGCCTGGTTTTTTCATGGAGACATATTTGATGCCGCAATACACAATGCCAAATGGCTGGCTAAATTAGGAGGTTATGGGTATGACATGCTCATACTCTTGAACAGACTTACAAATTGGACTGCCGTCAAACTGGGACGTGAAAAGTTTTCCTTATCAAAGCGCCTTAAAAATGATTTCAAAGGCGCCTTGGGTCATGTATCCGATTTCGAAAGAACGGCGACCGACCTTGCCATCAAAAATGGTTATGACTTTGTGGTTTGCGGACACATTCATCAGCCTAAAAAGAAAATGGTAGTTACTAAAAAAGGACGTTGTACCTATTTGAATTCCGGAGATTGGGTAGAAAATTTAACCGCTCTTGAATATTCCTTCAAACGATGGAAAATATACAGATACAACCACGATAAGCTTTCTCCCTTCTTCGCGGATGAAGAAATCAAACAAATGGACATGCATGAATTGATAGCCTCTATTATGGCCACGAAAGAACGGGAAGCCAAAAAGAAAACGGAGAACCTTTAGTGCAATGCTTGCTTTAAAATCGATATGGGGTGCTGCGCCCGTCTTTTTGTCCCATCATAAATTTGGTGTCTACAACTAGTACCATTGGCAGCGATCAATACCTCCTCGGTAGTTTTGCGTATGGATGGAAACAATTTCAATTCACCTACCTGCATACTGGTTTCATAATGTTCCTTTTCATAACCAAAAGAACCGGCCATACCACAGCAGCCGGAGCTAATAATAGAAACCGTATAGTTTTCGATAACGTTTAACATATCGAAGGTTACTTTTTGATTGCTCAATGCTTTTTGATGGCAATGACTATGTATTTTAACGGTTTTGGGCATTTTGGTAAACTGATTTTTATCCACTTCACCAATTGCTATTTCGTTCGCCAAAAACTCTTCTATCAAATAGGCGTTTTGTGCGATAGCCGTGGCCGTTCCCGAATCAATACCAAGGCGTTTATACTCATCCCTAAAGGTGAGTATAGCGGAAGGTTCCAAGCCCAGCACGGGAATTCCTTGAACCGCAAAAACATGTAGTTTTTTTGAATTTTCCTTCGCTAATTTTTGTGCCTGCTTTAGAAAGCCTTTTGACAGATAGGTGCGGCCGCTTTCCCCAAAAAAAAGCTGCACATCGTATCCTAATCGTGTAAGTACTTCAATCGCATCTTTCCCTAAATCCACATCCATAAATTGGGTAAATTCATCAATATAAAGCACCACCTTTCTTTTAGAGCTGGCCTGTTTGCTTTTAAAGGATTGCAGTAACTTATCAAAATTAACATTGGATACTTTTGGAAAGCTTCGCTCCGCCGCAACTCCGGCAGTTTTTTTAAGCAATCCGCTCAACAAATCGGAGCCATAAACAGCATTCGTAAGACCGGCTACTTTACTCCCGATACGATTCAATTTCGTATTATGGGCAAATAACTTGCTTCTAAGGGGATAACCGTTTGTTTCTTGGTATTGATAAAGAAACTCGGCCTTTAATGCCGCGACATCTACATTACTGGGACATTCACTTGCACAGGCCTTGCAACTTAAACAAAGGTCGAACACCTCTTTGAGCTCTTTCTGGTCAAACTTGTTTTCTTTGTCAGAAACCGTTAAAAATTCACGCAATGCATTGGCCCTGCCCCTTGTGGTATCCTTTTCATTCTTTGTAGCGTGGTAACTAGGACACATGCCCCCTTTCATGTCATGTGTTTTTCTACAATCGCCACTCCCGTTGCATTTTTCCGCAGCTTTCAAAATACCTTCGCTATCCGAAAAATCCATCAAGGTCTTCACTTGAGGTTCCTTCCGGTCAATTTCGTAGCGCAACGAAGCATCCATGGGATAGGCATCCACGATTTTTCCTGGATTGAAGATACCCTTGGGGTCAAAATAAGTTTTGATTCTTTTTAGCAGCTCATAATTCGCATCACCGATCATCAGCGGAATGAACTCGGCACGTACAATCCCATCGCCATGTTCTCCACTGAAAGAGCCTTTGTATTTTTTAGTCAACTTTGCAACATCCGTAGTAATTGCCCGGAACAAAGCTACATCATCCGATTTCTTTAGATTGAGAATAGGTCGCAGATGCAGCTCCCCTGCCCCTGCATGGGCATAGTAGACCGCTTCTTGTTTATACCCTTTCATAATTTCAGAGAATTCACTTATAAAGTCTTTCAGGTCTTCAAGGGCTACAGCGGTATCTTCAATACAGGCAACCGCCTTTCTGTCCCCGACGATATTACCCAACAGACCAAGGCCCGCTTTTCTCAGTTCCAAGGCCTTTTGTATATCAGCACCTTTTAGAACGGGGCTGGCATAACTACCTCCTGTTTTTTCGATAGCCTTAAGCAAAGCTGTTAGTTGGGTATCCAAGTCCGCTTCAGAATCGCCTTTTATTTCTAACATCAAGAGCGCTGCCGGGTCTCCCTCTACAAAAAATCGATTCTGAAGTTGTTCTCGATTGTTCTTTGTACAATCAAGAATCACCTTATCCATCATCTCGCAGGTATGAAGGCCATACTTCATTAAAGGTGCTACATCACCTAAACATTCTTCCAAGGTTTTGTAATGTGTAACAACCATCGCCGAAAGCGCTGGGGGAAGTGTATCCAACTGCAAGGTAATCTCCGTCGTAAATGCAAGGGTACCCTCGCTTCCGGAGAGCAGCTTGCACATATTGAAGTCTTCTTCGTTACTACCAAAAACATTGCTTTTTAGCAGTTCATCAACCGCATAACCGGTATTCCTCCTATGGATTTCGGGCTTCGGAAATTCCAAATGAATTTTATCCTGTATCTTCTTGTTATCTAACTCTTTATTTACGTTGAAATATATCTGTCCTTCAAATGTATCTTCGCTGATTTTTGATTGAAAGTTTCTTTTAGAAATAGACTCGAAGACTGCTTCACTACCGTCCGAAAGGATTGTTTTCATCGCAATCACCTTGTCTCTTGTGACCCCATATTTAATTGATGTGGTACCTGATGAGTTGTTACCGACCATCCCCCCGATCATACAGCGATTTGCGGTGGAGGTATTTGGCCCAAAAAACAGTCCGTATGGTTTTAAATAGGCATTTAACGCATCCCGTATCACCCCTGGCTGCACTACCACTTGTTTTTTCGTTTCATCAAGACGAACAATTCTAGTAAAATATCGGGAGACATCTACTACAATCCCCTCCCCAACACACTGACCAGCTAAGGATGTACCAGCTGTTCTGGGAATTAGACCTACCTGATTTGTTTGGGCAAAATGAATCAGTTTTTTGATATCCGAAACGCTTTTAGGAAAGGCAACAGCAAGAGGAGTCTTTCTGTAAACAGAGGCATCGGTCGCGTAAAGAGTCTTGGTGAGCGTATCACCCATGAGTTCACCTTCTAGGGTGTTTCCCAACTCTTTTAATAAATTTTTATCCAACGAAAAACAATTTTGACTTCAAAATTAAGTTTTTATTGAATGAGGAGGGTATAGAAAGACGTCCTTTCTTTTGTAAAAATCAAAACAAGAACAAATGAAAATGTTACATGTAGTAGGCTTACTTCTCTTTTTTGGAGCAGCCAGTATGAACGCACAAGAAATTTCAAATCATGCAATTGGGCTTCGGCTTGGTGACAGTGATGGCTTTGGAGCTGAAGTATCCTATCAAAAATCAATTGGAAGATACAATAGAGGTGAAATCAACCTAGGTTGGCGTGATAGTAGGGAGTATGATGCTTTTAAACTTTCCTTATTGTACCAGTGGGTTCGCCCCATCGATGGTGGCCTGAATTGGTATTACGGTTTTGGCGCTGGTTTTGGAGATGCCAGTTTTGCAACAACCACAAGAGACAATGCGCCATTTAGACCTGATGGTGGTGTTTTTGTTTTTGCGGCCGGTGATATTGGTATTGAATACAATTTTGACTTCCCTTTACTCCTTTCTTTGGATTTTAGACCAGAGCTTGGCCTGCTGGGATATGGAGACTTTGATGATAGTCTTGATTTTGATATTGCCCTCGGGGTACGCTATCAATTTTAAACGATTTTATAGTAGTTAAAAAGCCCTGTCCATGAAGGTAATGGGGCTTTTTTTATAGCGGGTATATCACTACATTTGCCCTTCATAAAAATAAAAAAATGAGAAAGTTTCTATTGGCCGCGGGAATCGTTTGTACGGTTGTTGCCTGTAATTCAACCCCAGAAGGGTATACGATTAGTGGCGATTTAAGAGGGGAGATTGAAAATGGTACTGCGGTATACCTAAAGACAAACGGAGAAAACAATCAGCCCGCCGATGTAGACACCACTACGGTTGAAAACGGAAAATTTGAATTTACCGGTGCAGCGGCAATTCCACAACTGCACTATATTTTTGTAGATAAATTGCCTGGCTATACGCCGTTGGTTCTTGAAAACGGGGAAATAGTGCTTTCCGCACAAAAAGATAGTTTACCTTTTGCGGAAGTAAAAGGTCCTTTACAAAACACCATTTTCACCAATTTCACCAAGAAATCAAAGGATATCAATGAACGGGCCATGTCTATTCAGGAAGACATGAAAAATGCAAGCACCACTCGGGACGAAGCAACCATTACGGCGCTTCGAGAGGAAATGAACGAGTTACGGGATGAGTATCAGAGTTTTGAGACTGATTTTATTAAAGAAAACCCAAATGGACTCATTTCTGCCCTGTTGATCGAACGTTCAATGGCCACCAAAACGTCAACCTATCAAGAAGCCAAAGCGATGTATGATTCGTTGACACCAGAAATAAAAGAGACACAGGCCGCAAAAAAAGTATCAGAGAAGTTAGAAGAACTTAAAAAGAAGGAAGAAAATGCAAAAAGTACCGACATTGGTGCTACTGCGCCCGATTTCAGTGCGCCAGACCCAAGTGGTACGCAATTGAGCCTAAACAGTGTAAAAGGCAAATTGACCTTGGTAGATTTTTGGGCAGCATGGTGTCGTCCTTGCCGTGCTGAAAACCCCAATATTGTTAAGGTATATGAAAAGTACCATGACAAGGGTCTCAATGTTCTTGGCGTATCCTTGGATAGAAAAGAGGAAGATTGGAAAAAAGCAATTGCAGATGATGGCCTGGTGTGGAACCATGTCTCCAATCTCGCTTATTTTAATGACGAAATCGCAAAGTTGTATAATGTAGATGCCATACCAGCAGCCTTTTTATTGGATGAAAATGGCGTTATAGTAGCTAAAAACTTGCGTGGTGCCGCTTTGGAAAGTAAAGTTGCGGAGCTTCTGAACTAAGAATAACAATACGTACGAAAACAGGTCCTAACCAACACGGTTAGGACCTGTTTTATATTTTATGATGTATTACTTGCTACTTAGAATTTGTTTTGACCGTCCTGAAACGTTCCACTAACGGTTACATTTCCGTTCTTGATCACCGTACCGAAAACGTTCACTACCGAACTATTTCCTAAAAACGCTAACGAAGCACCATCGTTCAAAATCAAATCACCATAGATGGTTAAATTCCCTTCAACTCTAAAGGTAGCTCCTGCACCAACGGTTACATTTCTTCTTCTATTGTTTCTTGCTACGACCAAGGTACCATTCATTTCAAAAAGACCATTATCGTTGATGGCAATACCGTCTCTTACCGTCCAAGATCCACATAGCAATAAGGACCCGTTAATATTTAAGGTTCTAAACCTCTTTGAACCTTTGTAGGCCAGGTCCTCGCCTGAATTTACATTCAAGTTGTTAGAACCGCTGTAATTTGGACTCGATTCGCACTGCGCTACCAAACTAGCACTCGGCTTGTTCATTTTTATAATTTGTAAGCCTGCCTTACCGGAAGCAGCGAATACATAATCTTCCTTGGATTCTACATAGTTGATGGATCCATTCAATTCAATGATTCCAACCAGATCGGTGTTATTGCCATTATCCTCAGAAAGGCATAATCCCGCCCCTCCATTGGCCATAAGAACAACACCTTCGTTCGTAGCTACCGCGTTGGTCACCACATCAGAACCATCAACCCCATCAGGGTCAATTAGAATAGGAATATATTCCATTAAATTCCCGGAGCTCAATTCATACACACCGGCTCCTTTGGAACCTTCTGATACGATAATCTTATCCTCATAAAAATCAAGGGTACGCTTAGAGAAATCACCAAAATCGGAACTGATTGCAATATCTTTGGTGACCGATAGGGTATTGTCTAATAAACTCACCCCTTGGCTACCATCTAGGATAGCGATGGTATTGTCTTGAATTGCCATGGCCCGTAAATCCGCAAAGGCCGCTTCTTGTCCAACTTCAAGGTTGTTTTTATTATACTCCCGTATATAACCGTCTTTACCACTAGTAACTAGCAATTTGTCACCAATAACCTTTACATCGGTAGCATTAAACCCTTCTTGAAAGCCATAAGTGATACCGCTGGTACTAAAACGTCCGTTGGATACGGTTACTTTCCCAACAAAAGAATTAAAGTCAATGGTCGCCGATTTCTCAGCATCAAAGCCGCCGGCTACATACAAATAACCATTGTCATAGGTAACCGAGTTGATATCCGCATTTGTATAGTACAAACGTGAGGTAACCCTAGGATTATTAGGATCGCTTATATTAACTGCATCGATGCCACCTAAGTAGGTTGCGCCGGCCGTATTGTAGGATACATAGGCATAGTCACCTTCAACATCCACATGGGAAGCAGTTAGCAAGGTACCTCTATAAGATGGTGAATTCACTTGGGCCACCAACGTTAACGGGTAGTCACCAGCTTCGCCGTCATTATTGTTTTTAGAAATTCTTCCAGTGGATTTATCCAATTCAAAAATATCAAGCACTCCAGAATTATCGAAGTTGATACTGTTGTCGAGCACAGATTGATTTTCTTCTAGTGCTACATCATCTTTTGGATCACTGTAAATGGTGGTTTCGTCGCTACAGGACACCACAAAGGCAAGAACTGCTAGTGCCGTTAGGGAAACATTTTTCATAGTTTAAGTAGGTTACAAATTAGATTTGGGTTCTAATTCAAACGTAAATGTAGGGGGTCTCGTATAAAATCGTATATTTTTTTAGACGAAACGCAGCTTTTCCCACACGATGAGCTCAAATCAAGCCTTTGAAAATCAAGGGAGTCTATATTTTCCCCAACTTGGCCAGTATAAAAAGTACGATGATAGGTATTGCCAGCAGTGCAACCATGATCGTTTCGGTAAACAATAGGTCAGGAACAAAGAGCAAGGTGGTCAAATAGCCTCCCATGGCCCCTCCAAAATGTGCGGTATGCCCTATATTATCCGTACGACTTTTCATCCCATAAATGGAATAAAGCAAATACCCTATTCCAAAGACATAGGCCGGAATGGGGATTGAAAAAAACAAGTAAAGATCCATTGAGGGTCGCAGAAGAATAGCGGCATATAGAATGCCAGTGACAGCACCACTTGCCCCCACTGCACTGTAATATGGTTCGTCTTTATGAAAAAAAAGCGCCAACAAACTACCTGCAAGTAAGCTTATAAAGTAGACCCCTATAAATTTCCCAGGCCCCATTAATCCAATAACGACATCTGCAAAGAAATAGAGCGTCAACATATTGAAAATCAAATGAGACCAATCTACATGCAAAAAGCCCGAAGTAAGCATCCGTTCTTTTTCTCCGGAGCGAATCGGGGCAATCCCAAACTTGTATTTTTCAAAGAAATAACGGTCATCGAACCCTTTTAAAGATACCAAGACGTTGGCGGCAATAATTACAATCGTGGCGATATGAATATCGTACATGCAAGCGTTTTAAGATACATGCCAAATATAGCTATATTTGTCTAGATTTTTTTTAGATGCAATTACTTGTCTTTATTCTGGCTTACCCTTTTATATGGGGTATTTCCATTCTTCCATTTCGGTTATTATACCTTTTTTCCGATTTCGTTTTTTTTATTGTTTACCGGGTAATAGGGTACCGTAAAACCGTAGTACGCTCGAATCTGGAATTGGTTTTTCCGGAAAAGTCAACTGAGGAACTAAAACGTATCGAAAAAGCATTTTTTAAACACCTCTGCGATTCCTTCTTAGAGATGGTAAAAACGATGAGTGTTTCTAAAAAGGAAGTTGCCAAAAGGTATCAGATTGAAAACATTGAACTGATTCAGGAAATCGAAAAAGAAAAAAGTATTCTGGTCGTATGCTCCCACTATGCCTGCTGGGAATGGAATATGAGCATGAACGATTATGTACAGTCAAAAGGGTATGCAGTGTATCAGAAAATCACCAATAAGTACTTTGATCAATGGGCAAAAAAAGTACGGGCCAGATGGAATACGACCTTAATCAACCAGAAGGAGACCGTTAAAACCGTGGTTTTGAATAAAAAAAACAACATTACAGGCATTTTTGGTATGGTAAGCGATCAATCACCGCAAGCCCATAGAGCCCAATATTGGACGGAGTTTATGGGTGTAAAAGTACCCGTTGTCAACGGCGCCGAAACCATGGCAAGGAAAATGGATCTCGCAGTGGTGTTTCTTAAGGTTAGCAAACTAAAAAGAGGTTATTACAATGCCAAGTTTACCACCATTGCTAAAAATGGCAAGGAAACTGAAAAAAATGAAATTACCGATACCTTCCTGAGAATGGCCGAAGCACAAATCTATGAGCGACCGGAGCATTATTTATGGACCCATAGACGGTGGAAACATCGCGACAAAGTGCCGGAAGCTTTTCAGTAAGCAATACCCAGTGAACAGTAAGCAAAATTTATAAAGCCCTTGCTATAGCCCCGCGATTTCTTTTATTTCAGAGATAATACGATCCGCTAAACCATCCGCTTCGGACTGTGATTTCGCCTCTGTATAGATACGAATAATTGGCTCTGTATTAGATTTGCGCAAATGTACCCAGTTCTCGGGAAAATCGATCTTTACTCCGTCTATAGTCGACATTTCCTCCTCCTTATACTTTTCCGCCATCGATTTTAAAATGCCATCTACATCCAAGCCTGGAGTTAGTTGAATCTTCTTCTTACTCATAAAATACGAAGGATAACTGGCACGCAATGCTGCAACAGTCCCTCCTTTTTCCGCCATCAGCATTAAAAACAAAGCGGTCCCTACCAGGGAATCACGGCCATAATGGCTTTCAGGATAAATAATACCGCCGTTTCCTTCACCGCCGATCACCGCATTGTTTGCCTTCATCTTGGTAACGACATTTACTTCGCCTACCGCAGCAGCTTCGTATGTGCCGCCATGTTTTCTGGTAATATCTCGCAACGCTCTGGATGAAGACAGGTTCGATACCGTGTTCCCTTTTGTTTTACCCAAAACATAATCGGCGCAGGCGACCAAGGTATATTCCTCCCCGAACATCTCCCCTTCGTTGCTAATAAAAGCCAAGCGATCTACATCGGGATCCACAACAATTCCAAAATCAGCCTGTTCCTTCACCACAAGTTCGCATATTGCCCCAAGATGTTCTTTTAAGGGTTCGGGATTATGGGGAAAATGCCCTGTGGGGTCACAGTACAATTCTACCACTTCAACACCAAGTGCTTCCAGTAATTTTGGAATTGCAATGCCACCAGTAGAATTGACACCATCAACAACCACCTTAAACTTGGCCGCTTTGATGGTTTCGGCATCTACTAGTGAGAGATTCAGCACTTCGTCTATATGAATATCGATATAAGCGTCATTTCTAGTAATGGTACCCAGGTCATCTACCTCACAGAACGAAAAATCTTCCTTTTCCGCAATCTCAAGAATCTTCGCACCTTGGGCAGCATCTAAAAACTCTCCTTTTTCATTCAACAATTTTAACGCATTCCACTGCTTCGGATTATGACTTGCAGTTAGAATGATACCCCCGTCAGCCGCTTCCAAAGGTACCGCGATCTCTACTGTTGGGGTTGTGGAAAGATCTAGATCAATCACATCTACTCCTAGACCTACCAAAGTTGAAACCACCAAATTCTGTATCATTTCTCCTGAAAGGCGCGCATCTCTTCCTATCACAACCGTAAGGTCTTCTTTCTTCCTATATCCTTTTAACCAAATACCATAGGCAGCAGCAAACTTCACTGCATCTATGGGGGTTAAATTATCTCCTGGAGTACCTCCAATAGTTCCCCGAATTCCTGAAATAGATTTGATAAGTGTCATAGAATGCTTAAAAGTTTTTTGCAAATATAAAAGGTTGCTGTTAATCAAAGAGGGTTAATTCGTAAATTCGAACCATTCAAGCTTTCGATTAATCTATGAATTTTTTGGCCCATATTTATTTGTCCTTTGATGATGAGGAAATAACCATTGGAAACTTTATTGCCGATAGCATTCGAGGAAACAAGTTCAAGCACTTACCAGAACGCGTTCAAAAGGGAATTCTGCTTCATAGGGATATCGATACGTTTACCGATTCCCATCCGATTCCCAAAATTAGCAGTAAAAGATTGCACCAGAATTATAGCCATTACAGTCGGGTAATAGTGGATATTTTTTACGACCATTTTTTGGCCAAGAATTGGGAAACATATTCGGAGGTGCCGCTTGCAACATTTGTAGATGACTTTTATGACCTTTTGGAAGACAACTACCCCATATTACCCGATGGTGTGAAGCGTATGATGCCCTATATGATATCGGATAATTGGATTTTTAACTATGCAAAAATGGATGGTATTGCCCGTGTGCTGAACGGGATGAACCGACGTACGAAAAACCGTTCTAAAATGAATTTTGCTATTTTAGATCTGGAAGAACATTACGACGCTTTTGAAAGTGAGTTTACCGCCTTTTTTGAAGAATTGCGCGTGTTTTCAAAACAGAAATTCATCTTATTATAACCCAATATTTTATTTGTATACCTAACATAACTATCTAAATTCAAACAAACTACCACAATGAAACCATTGAAATTGATTTTACCACTACTCAGCTTCTTTATCCTAACCCATTGTGCAGAACCACCAACACCTCCAACGGGACTTGTCACAGATAACGCTATGGTTGTTTCCGCGAGGGAAGAGGCCTCTAAAATTGGAGTTGAAATTTTAAAGAACGGCGGAAACGCTTTTGACGCCATGGTCGCAACTGAAATGGCCTTGGTAGTCGCATATCCCTTTGCAGGAAACCTTGGAGGAGGCGGTTTTATGGTCTATCGCAAACAGAACGGGGAAACAGGCGGAATAGACTATCGGGAAAAAGCGCCATTGGCCGCGCATAAAGACATGTATCTAGATTCTTTGGGGAACGTTATTCCAGATATGAGTACAAAAGGTGCTACAGCGGTTGGTGTGCCGGGTGCCGTTGCCGGGGTTATAGAAGTGCACAAAAAGTTTGGGTCTTTACCATTAAAAGAGATATTGGCTCCTGTCATCGCCTTGGCGGAAAATGGTATTGTGGTGACAGAAAATCAGGCAAAACGTTTTGCCTATGTCCGCGATGTGGTACTTGAGGTCAACGGAGGTTTTACGACATTTCCTTTGGAATGCAAGGCAGGCGATACCATAAAATTTCCTGCTTTGGCCAATACGATGAAAAAAATTGCAGTGGAAGGGCGCGATGGTTTTTACAAAGGCGAAACGGCCAAAACGCTTGCTGCCTTTATACAGAAAAAGGGAGGTTATGTCACCGAGGAAGATTTGGCCAAATACGAGGCAAAATGGCGAGAACCGATTACTTTTGACTATAAGGATTTGAAAATTATTTCGATGAGTCCTCCAAGCAGTGGCGGTGTCACCATGAATCAGATGTTTAAGATGATGGAGCCATACGATCTTAAGGAATTCGGACATAATTCAGCCAAAACAGTACAATTATTTACCGAAGTATCGCGCAGGGCCTATGCAGATCGAAATTACTTCCTGGGGGATCCCGATTTTGTCGATATTCCGTTGGATGTGCTCTTGAGCGATTCCTATCTAAAAGAGCGGATGGATAACTTTTCATTTGAGAAAGCGACCAAATCTTCAGAAGTAGAAAGAGGAAATATAGAAGTTGTCGAAAGTATGGAGACTACCCACTACTCTATTGTAGATGCGGAAGGAAATGCCGTCTCGGTCACCACTACCTTGAACGGTGCGTACGGTTCTAAACTCTATTGCGATGAATTGGGTTTCTTTCTTAACAATGAAATGGATGATTTTAGTGCCAAACCAGGCGTTCCCAATATGTTTGGCCTTATCGGGGCAGATGCCAATAGTATAGCTCCCGAAAAAAGGATGTTGAGCAGTATGACCCCTACCATTGTTGAAAAAGAGGGTGAGCTGTATATGGTTGTAGGTACTCCAGGTGGTTCTACCATTATCACTGCTGTAGCGCAAACCATTTTAAACCGATACGAGTTTAATATGAGCATGCAAGAGGCTGTAAATGCCCCCCGGTTTCATCATCAATGGTTGCCAGATATGGTAGTTTTCGAACCAGATGGTTTCCTCGAAACGCTTAAAACCGATTTAAAGGGCAAAGGATATATCATAAATGAAGAAAGAACTCCCATTATTGGAAAGGTTGATGCTATTCGCATATTACCAGATGGCCGGTTGGAAGGAGGCGCTGACAAACGCGGTGACGATGCCGCAGTAGGGTTTTGACCTTATTCTTTCTTACAAGCAATATGAAATAACCACTTATGGTACAATCTTATAAAAAGAACCCAAGGTTAAGCAACCAGTATGACACAATTATCATTGGGTCGGGAATGGGAAGCTTGACTACGGGAGCCATTTTAGCCAAGGAAGGGCAAAAAGTGCTTATCCTTGAACGGCACTATACCGCAGGGGGTTTTACCCATATATTTAAACGAAAGGGCTTTGAATGGGATGTTGGCATACATTATATTGGTGAGGTACAGCGCCCCAATAGCCTAACCAAACACATGTTCGATTATATCAGCAACGGCCAACTTAAATGGGCCGATATGGGAAAGGTGTACGACCGCGTCATTATCGGTGGCAAATCATATGATTTTGTAAAAGAGGTGCAAGGTTTTAAAGATCAGATGGGAATATATTTCCCGAATGAAAAAGCGGTGATCGAAGAGTATGTGAACCTTGTTTTTAAGGCGACCAAAACAAGTCGGAAGTTTTATATGGACAAGGCCCTTTCGCCATTTTGGAGCAAATTAATAGGATGGTCCATGCGAAAGCCTTTCTATAAATTTTCCGACCGCACGACCTATGAAGTTCTTAGATCGTTAACAAGCAATGAAGAACTAATTAAAGTACTGACGGGGCAATACGGAGATTACGGACTGCCTCCAAGGCAAAGTAGTTTTGCGATGCATGCTTCCTTGGTTCGTCATTATTTTAGTGGGGGGAGCTTTCCCATTGGCGGGTCGTCTCAAATTGTGAAGACTATTAGCCCTATTATTGATGCGGCCAATGGAGCGATCTTGGTTAGTGCCGAGGTCGAAAAGGTGCTTGTACAAAATAATACGGCCGTTGGAGTGCAGATGAAAGATGGCAAAACCTTTTCTGCAAAACACATCGTAAGTGGCGCAGGAATCGCAACAACCTATACGAAGTTGCTTCCTCCTGATGTTGTTACACAGCATAAACTCAAGGAAAAACTATATCATACAAACCCCTCTGCATCGCACGCGTGTTTGTATATTGGCTTGGATGGTTCTCCCGAAGCGTTGAATCTCCCCAAAACCAACTTATGGATCTATCCTGATGATGTGGACCATGATACTTGCGTAGCGCGTTATTTGGAAAATACAGATGCCCCGTTGCCCATCATCTACATGTCTTTTCCTTCGGCAAAAGATCCTGATTGGGCGAATCGATATCCAAATAAGAGTACAATTGACATTATTATTCTTGAGCCTTTTGGAAAATACACCAACTGGGAAGGAAGTCGTTGGATGAAAAGAGGAGCGGATTATGAGGACCTTAAAGAACGAATTGCACAGCGCATTCTAAAAGAGCTTTATAAACAATTACCACATGTAAAGGGAAAAATTACCCATTACGAGCTTTCATCACCGCTTACGACGCAACATTTTGTCAATTATGCAAAGGGTGAGATTTACGGTATTGATCATACTCCCAAACGCTTTAGGCAAAAGTTCCTGAGACCGAGAACTCCTATAAAGAATTTCTTTCTAACAGGACAGGATATTGTGACGGCCGGTGTTGCGGGTGCGCTTTTTTCCGGGGCCTTAACGGCAACAGTGATTACCAAATCAAATATTGTCAAGAAAATACTAAACGAAAAACAATGAATAGAATCGTTCGAAAAATAGGCAAGCTTATCCTTGGTTTTATCTTGATTCTTGTAGTTACCTTTGGAGTACTTTATTTGGTATATAATCAAGAACTTCCCAAAGGAACACCAGGTGCCGGGGCGGATGCCTTGGCACAGAAAATGTTAAAGGCAGTCAACCACCAACAGTTTCTCGAAACACGCTTTTTAGAATGGTCTTATGCAGGCGGTGCCCATGAATACAAATGGGATAAGGCAAATGGGATGGCTAAAGTGAAATGGGGGGATTACGTGGTAGACCTGAATCTCGGAAACCCAGAGAAAAGTACCGTTTTGGAGAATGGCAAGGCCGTTCTTGGTGATGACCAGACTTCCCTTGTAGCCAAGGCACTTTCGTATTTCAACAATGATTCTTTTTGGTTGGTGGCGCCGTTTAAAGTATTTGATGAAGGCACCGCCCGAAGTATTGTATTGTTGGAAGATGGATCTGAAGCACTATTGGTCAACTATGCTAGTGGTGGTACGACCCCTGGGGATAGCTACTTATGGAAGTTGGGGATCAATGGTTTTCCTGAAAGTTATCGAATGTGGGTAAAAATCATTCCCATTGGCGGCCTAGAGGCCGGTTGGGATGACTGGAAAGTAATGGAAAACGGACTCTTTTTACCGGCTTCCCATTCGTTGGGGCCCCTTACCTTGTCCATGGGAAATGTAAAGGCATATAATTAGACACAGCCTCTTTAAATTTCTGTAAGACCAAATTCATTCAATACAATTTGCCATTCGGCCGTTTCGATAATCTCAAGGATTCGTTGCGAAATGGCCTGTTCTAAGGCCGGTTTCTCCTTTGCAATTCCAAAAGCGTAAAATTGCACATCGAATTTGATCGGTAAAATAGATAATTCGCTTAGAGAAGAGTCTTTCTGAATTCGGTATTTCAATATCGGCTCGTCATACACAAAGGCTTCAATCCTATGATTCTTAAGCTCGTTCAATCCGCTAGGTACATTCGCAAACTCCCTGACATCCTTAAAGAAATGGGTTTTTAGAAATTGCATGCTCTCCGTATTCCGAATCGAGCCTACGGGACGTTCCTTGAACTCATTAAAGCTATCGGGATTGTTGTTTAGTTGATTTACTGTTAGGCTTGAAGCAATGCTCGCGGTAAGTCCGGAAATAAACAATAGGCCGGTAAACATTAAAACCAAGGCAGCCATTTTACCCAAACCGCTTTTGGGGCTTTTATCGCCATACCCAACGGTAGTAAGCGTTACTGCCGACCACCAGAGTCCGTCCCAAACTCCTTTCCAACCACTTCTAAAATGCTCGGGATTCGCCTTCCGTTCAAAATACCAACCAATGAGCCCGAATAACAGTATAATGGCCAGTAACAATAGTAATCCACGCAAAAAGTTCAGACTAAAAAAACCGCTCACAAAACGAACCAGTTTTTGAAATGAGGACAATTCGGCCACTGCTATGGTAGAATTGGAGGCATAAAAAGAATGTGTAAACTCCATTTCCTTGCTGCGCTCGCTAGTAATGGTCAGTGGATTGATACTGACATCGATACCACCAGTTTTCAAGGAATCGAGCATGGGGGAAAACGACATGGGTACCATACGGTACTCTAGATCAAGGTCTTTTGCAACACGCTCCCAAAGCCATACATTGATTCCTTCCAAACCATTCGAATGCTGCACGATAAATGGCGGTGCGGTGGTGTACCCTACAAGGAGTGTGTCCTTTTCTGTTTGCGCGAACGATACTTGGGCGAATAGGCAAGCAAAATATATGAAAATCAAACGGGTCATAAACAAGGGGTTGGTATACGTTCTAAATATACAATATTTCAAAGGGCGGTAAAATTTCAGTAAGATGGAACTTGTATGTTATTCTTTTCTACTTTCGTATTATGAAAATGACCATCATTGATGGTCAAAATTATAGCTATGACAATTAATCTTCTAACCAAATCGGAGTTGACCGCTCCATTACAACAAGAAATAGCAAGCTTGTTCTTTCAATTGAGCTCAACCATTGAACAGCTGCCCTTGGAAACCATTTTGGCGGACGACGAACGACTTATTTTCGCGTATTGCACGATAAATGGGAAGGTCGTAGGTATCGCGGCGATGGCGCTTTACAAAGTAATCTCGGGCGCCAAAGGTATGATAGAAGACGTAGTAGTAGACGAAATGCATCGAGGAAAGGGAATTGGACGTAAAATGATGGAAACGTTATTAAAGGAAGGCGAAAACCGAAAACTCAATGAGATTCTATTGTTCAGCGGGCATCATAGAAAGGCTGCGATACACCTTTACCAAAGTCTTGGTTTTCAACTCAAAAAAAGCGGCATTTACAATCTTCGATTTGCACAGTAACGACCGTTATACCTTCTTTACATGTTTGAACTGGCTCTTTAATTCATCCATCGACTCTTGCAGTTGTCGCAACAACCCTTTATCGGTCGTAGCATCCAAGCCAAAGGTAATCTTACTGTTCACCTCCCAAAGTTCTTGTATTTGAAAAGGCTTGATTTCATAGGGAGGATAGTTTTCGTTCAAGGAGATAAGTGATACGTTGTTTGAGTTTGGTCGACGTTCAACTTTCTTGACCAATACGGCATCTTCCAACACGACCACATACATTTTATTCGCATTTACGGCATCGATATGCTCTACAGCTTTCGCCAACACCCAATCACCAGGTTTTAGGTTTGGGTACATACTATCACCTTCTACTTGAAACCCTCTATAGGTGGCATTTCTAAACTCCGGAATCGGTAGGTCAAATGCGGGCAACTGTCGATACCAGCTTGTATCTTGTATATTTTGGGGATACCCTGCCGCCGCCTTTACATTCACCAATACCATATTTTCATTGTCAGAGGAATCTACCGTGACCACTTTTGGTATAACACTCACATTTGATGGTTGTAAATACTTTTCCTCGCTCTCACCAAATAGCCATAATGGATTTACCTTAAACTGCTTCAGTAGTTCGGCGACTACTTTTCCCGAAAGCTTTGTTCTGCCACGTTCAATATCGGCGGTGGTACTTGAAATTCCTAAAAGCTTCGCAAATTCGGCCTGGGTATGGCCCAAATCCCTACGTAAATCAATAAAGCGTTTGAGCGTTAGTTCGTTTTCCATGGTGTCTATACATCTATACTACTGCTTCAAATATACAAAATATGGATTATTTCCAAATCTTTTTTTGGATTATTTCCATAATTAGGAATAATTCCATATTTTTGGATTAATTACAACAACGCTATGTCTTTTGAACGGGTTAGGGAAAAATTGAACATCTTGGCGGATGCCGCCAAATACGATGTGTCTTGTTCTAGCAGTGGTAGCAACCGTACCAATAAGAACAAAGGCCTGGGCAACAGTACCGGTATGGGTATCTGCCATAGCTATGCCGAGGACGGGCGCTGTATTTCCCTTTTAAAGATATTGCTGACCAACCATTGTATTTTTGATTGTGCGTATTGTGTAACCAGAAAAAGCAATGATATTCAAAGAGCGGCCTTCAAAATTCAAGAAGTCGTAGACCTGACCATTAACTTTTATCGCCGCAATTATATCGAAGGACTGTTTTTGAGTTCGGGTATTTTTAAAGATGCCGATTACACGATGGAGCGTTTGGTTTCGGTGGCCAAAAAATTGCGCTTGGAAGAAAACTTCAATGGGTATATTCATTTAAAATCTATTCCAGGTGCAAGCGATGAACTAATGTATGAGGCCGGACTCTATGCGGACAGGCTATCCGTAAATATTGAAATCCCCACGGTTTCCGGCCTTAAATTACTTGCTCCCGATAAAAAGCATGAAGATTTCACGAAACCCATGAAAAAGGTAAAAGAAGAAATTCTGCGCTACCGTTCTGAAAAGAAACTGATTAAAAACACTCCGGTCTATGCTCCGGCCGGACAAAGTACCCAAATGATTATCGGAGCCACAGGAGAGTCCGATAAGGATATTATGTATTCTGCCACGCATTATTACAGTACATATCGTATGAAGCGGGTGTATTATTCAGGATACATACCAGTAGCCGAAGACAGCCGCTTACCAGTCATAGGTTCACAGGTGCCGATGTTACGGGAGAATCGGTTGTACCAGACCGATTGGCTGCTTCGGTTTTATGGTTTTGACATTCGGGAAATTTTGAACAAGGACTATCCAAATTTAGATGCCGATATAGACCCCAAACTAAGTTGGGCCCTTCGAAACATGCACCTATTTCCTATTGACATCAACAAAGCGGACAAACGTTTATTGGCCCGTATTCCAGGCATCGGAATGCAATCCGTCAACCGTATTTTGAATGCACGCCGCTATCGCAGATTAAACTGGGAGCATCTAAAGAAAATGGGAGTGGCACTTAATAGAGCCAAATATTTTATTACTTGCGACTCCCGTCATTGGCAGCAAAAAGATCTCGAACCCATGGCCATTAAGGGCCTCATATTGCAAAATTCCCAAGGGAAGTTTCGAAAAAACTACAGTTCACAATTAAGTTTATTCAATTAGGTATGGAAACAGCTAAAATTTTAATCTACGACGGAAGTTTTAATGGCTTTTTAACAACGGTTTTCAAAGCTTTTGAAGAGAAATTCCCTATTTCGGACATCCAAACCAATGGGGTATGTCAGAACGGACTTTTTTCCGAAACTGAAACAGTATTCACGCAGATGGATAAGGCAAAACGCGTTTGGAACGGTATTCAATCAAAAAGTAATGCGGCCATAAAAAACGTCTACTTCGCATATTTAAGCGGACAAAAAGGTATTGAATTGGTCCTGTACCGGTACATCAGAAAATTGTTTTCGAAAGCCGGGCCAAAGACCACCGACTTCTCCGATGAATTGATTTTAAAAATTAGTCAATTGGCCAATAGCGTGCGGCGTGAAAAACATCGCATGGAAGCTTTTGTTCGTTTCCAACGCACCCAAGACGGAATCTATTTTGCCAATATCGAACCCGACTTTGATGTATTGCCGCTTATTTCCAAACACTTTCGTTCCCGATATGCCGATCAAGAATGGATTATCTATGATGTAAAGCGCAAATACGGCTTGCATTACAATCTCGAGTCAGTTGAAATCATTTCATTAGACCTTAAAGAGGTGTATGCGAACAGCATGCTAAAAAAAGACATTTTTGCGGGGAATGAATATGCCTATCAAGAGTTGTGGAACGACTATTTTAAAAGTACCAATATCAAATCGCGCATCAACCCTAAGCTGCATGCCCAACACGTACCAAAACGATACTGGAAGTATCTGTCCGAAAAGAAACAGGCCGTGTAATTTATGGGCGCTGGTAAGAAATTATTTTCCGATAGAAGTCTTCACGCATTTTCGCTGCATCGAAATCTTTGTAATAGTAAATTGTTCTGTTACCATTGTCTTTTGAAGTGGTAATGGGCACCTCCTCAGCCCAACTGGGGTTTAGTACGGCATCAATAATGGTCAAGTCCCAAATCGTACGACTGGAGCGCCCTCCATCAATATGATCATCCCATACTTTTAACAGATAGGCCCCTAGAAAGTGGTCTTTGAGCTTTGCACGGGTTTCATCATAGGTAAACTGCATTTTTGAAGCTACATTTACCGGCATGATATGCATTTCAACTTCCGAAAACAGCAAATGATTTATTGCATACTGGTCCATCGCGCAATTAAAGTCATTTTTTAAAAGTATGCCTTCCTCAAAATCATACGTACTACCAAGCCAATACAACTCTAAGTGCTCAGCAATAGCGGGTTGAATGAAGACTGCGGAAGCAACATTTGTTAAGGCGCCTAGGGCTATTACCGTCAACTTCCCCCCTTCCTTCAAGGCTTCTACCTGTTTTATGATTTCATAAGCAGCGGCCGAATGTTGCGCTCGATCTCCCCAATCGAACATTCTGGCGGTTCCCCCTTTAAAGGTAGGGATTGAAATGTTCATCATCCCCAGCAGGTAAGCGTTTAAACGATAACTGTCTTCCATAGTACTTGGGGTAGACCAGTGTGCCGTCTGCCATTGCGTTGCATTCAAAGCGACAACCTCGATGCCGGGCTCCATCAAAATTCTTGCAAGTGCAAAACTATCGTCAACTTCGTTGGCCGTATCGGCATCTAGAAGCACCTTGGTTTTTTCCTGTGTCCACGCAATCTGTACCCCTAAGAATACAAAAAGGAATACACTTTTAACTAGATTTTGAGTTTGTATTTTCATGATGAAAAGATTCATTCTTTTACTTCGTTCGTTCGCCAACAAATTGATCTCCTTGACTTTTAAAAAGTACATTGAAGGTCGTTAGGCTTCCATAAATACGGGTCAGGTATTGCTGTAAATCAACTTTTTCCTGATCGTCAAGGTTTTTGCTAGCGTTTATTTTTTGCTCCATCACCCGAATTCGATCTCGGACCATAACGATTTTATGGAAAAAAGTGTCGATAGGAATTTCTTTGCTGGATAAATTACCGTCGCCTGGTGTCAAAACCAAATTACCTCCCTTCCATTTATCGGCAATTGGTATCAGTGAACTTGCGTCGCTCCAACGCCTTAAAATTGAAATCAACGATTGTTCCACTTCCGAAAAACTGATGGTATCTACTTCATCATCTACGGCCTCAATTACCTCAAAATCACTATCCAACTCAATGGTTTCGAGTCCGTTTTCCATAAAAGTGACCCAGTAGTGTTTTGATGTTACATTGGTAACGACTCCTTTTCCAAACTCTGTGTGTTCTATTCTTGAACCGATTCCTAATAATTGCATAAACTTGATTTTTAATTCTCGCTACTAATTTAAAAGTAAGCCCGCAATTAACAAAGATATAAGTCGACTTCATTTATTTTTTACTCCTCAAAATCGTACCTTCGCCACTTTGCTTAAAAAATGATCGACTACGAAGAAAACATTGAGGTAAAGGGCGCGCGCGTCCATAATTTAAAGAATATTGATGTTACCATTCCAAGGGAAAAATTGGTGGTCATTACGGGACTTTCGGGAAGTGGTAAATCGTCATTGGCGTTTGACACCATTTACGCCGAGGGGCAGCGGCGTTATATCGAAACTTTTTCGGCCTATGCAAGGCAATTCTTGGGCGGCATGGAACGCCCGGATGTTGATAAAATAGATGGTCTATCACCCGTAATAGCCATAGAGCAAAAGACCACTTCAAAGTCACCCCGTTCCACCGTTGGTACCATTACCGAAATCTATGACTTTCTTCGCCTGCTATTTGCCCGCGCCGGAGATGCCTATAGTTATAATACAGGTGAGAAAATGGTCAGCTACAGCGATGCACAAATAAAGCAGTTGATCGTTGAATCGTATCAAGGAAAAAAAATCAATGTGCTCGCTCCGGTAATCAAGTCCAGGAAAGGGCATTATCGAGAGCTTTTTGAACAGATTGCAAAACAAGGTTTTGTAAAGGTACGTGTAGATGGAGAAGTCTTGGATATTACCAAGGGAATGAAAGTAGATCGTTACAAGACCCACGATATTGAAATCGTTATCGACCGTTTGAAAGTTTCTACCTCGGATGATTTGGACAAACGACTTACAGAGACCATTAACACGGCGATGTATAGCGGAGATAATGTCTTAATGATTTTGGAAGAAGGCGAAACAGTCCCGCGTTATTTTAGTAGAGACCTTATGTGTCCCAGTACCGGAATCTCATACCCCGCTCCAGAACCAAATACGTTTTCTTTCAACTCGCCAAAGGGTATGTGTCCCAAATGCAATGGGCTGGGTCATGTGTATGAAGTAAATGAGTCCAAGATTTTTCCCAATAAAAAGCTTTCGATTAAAGGAGGTGGAATTGCACCGCTTGGGGAGTACAAAAAATCATGGGCCTTTAAACAAATTGAAACAATTGCACAGCGTTACCAATTTGAGCTTACCGATCCTATTGAAAAAGTACCTGAAGCTGCTTTGGAAGTACTTCTAAAAGGTGGTCAAGAGGTATTTGAAGTAGATTCCAAGACTTTGGGGGTAAAACGCAGTTACAAAATAGATTACGAGGGCATTTCGAACTTCATTACCAACCAGTTTGAACAGGCAGAATCCACTTCAATTAAAAGATGGGCCAAAGAATATATGGATCGTATTGTTTGTCCAAGTTGTGAAGGTTCCCGACTTCGTAAAGAGTCTCTTAATTTCAAAATTGGAGAAAAAAATATAGCGGAACTTGCACATATGGATATTGCCGATTTGGCTGAGTTTTTCAGCGATTTGGAGCAAACCCTAAAAGGCAATCAGTTTAAAATTGCTTCGGAAATCATAAAAGAAATTCGTACTAGGATTCTTTTTCTTCTTGATGTAGGACTGGATTATCTTTCTTTAAATCGCAGCTCCAAATCATTGTCTGGAGGCGAAGCACAACGCATTCGCCTGGCTACCCAAATAGGTTCGCAGCTGGTGGGCGTACTGTATATTCTTGATGAACCGAGTATCGGATTGCACCAACGCGATAACGACCGATTGATCAAATCGCTCGAATCGCTTAGGGATATTGGAAATTCCGTCATCGTTGTAGAGCATGACAGGGATATGATAGAACGGGCCGATCATGTAATCGATATTGGGCCAAAAGCTGGCCGTCATGGAGGAGAAATCATTTCAGAAGGAAGTCCGGACAGTCTTAAAACGCACCATACATTAACTGCC
Organism: uncultured Flavobacteriaceae bacterium; assembly: GCA_938020445.1. GTDB lineage: Bacteria > Bacteroidota > Bacteroidia > Flavobacteriales > Flavobacteriaceae > Pelagihabitans. Next base: position 31,668 of record CALIIC010000004.1, read on the forward strand.
GATTATATCACTGGGGTTAAACAAATTGAGGTGCCCAAAAAACGACGCCCGGGCAATGGAAAAAAAATCACCCTTTCAGGATGTACCGGAAACAACCTAAAAAATGTTTCGGTAGATTTCCCGTTGGGTCAAATGATTGGGGTTACAGGTGTCTCGGGCAGTGGTAAATCTACTTTGGTCAATGAGACCCTCTACCCTATTATGAATGCCCATTATTTCAACGGGGTTAAAAAACCAATGCCCTATAAAAAAATAAAGGGCCTCGAACATATTGATAAGGTTATAGACATCAACCAATCCCCTATTGGTCGTACACCACGTTCAAATCCGGCTACCTATACAGGTGTTTTTAGTGAAATTCGCAGCCTTTTCACCAAAACCCAAGAGGCTTCCATTCGTGGGTATAAGCCAGGGAGGTTCAGTTTTAATGTGAAAGGAGGTAGGTGTGAAACCTGCCAAGGCGGTGGATTGCGCGTCATTGAAATGAATTTTTTGCCCGATGTATATGTCGAATGTGAAACTTGTTACGGGAAGCGTTTCAACCGGGAAACCCTAGAAATTCGTTACAAAGGAAAGTCGATTGCAGATGTGCTTGAAATGACCATCAATGAAGCCGTTTCCTTTTTTGAAAACATCCCGAAAATTCATCGCAAGTTAAAAACCATTCAAGACGTAGGCTTGGGGTATATTTCGCTGGGACAACAGTCAACCACGCTTTCAGGAGGCGAAGCACAACGAATTAAACTTGCCACAGAACTATCGAAAAGAGATACTGGCAATACTTTTTATATCTTGGACGAACCCACAACGGGGCTTCATTTTGAAGATATTCGTGTTTTAATGGAAGTTTTGAACAGATTAGTAGACAAAGGAAACACGATCTTAGTTATAGAACATAATATGGACGTGATTAAAATGGTCGATTATATTATTGATATCGGATATGAAGGAGGTCGTGGGGGCGGCATGGTTGTTGCAAAAGGAATTCCCGAAGTTGTAGCCAAAGATAAAAAGAGTTACACTGCAAAATTTTTAAAAAGAGAATTGTAGCGCAAGAAGCAACAAAACCCTTTGGAACTAGTTGACCTGGTGAATTAGGAGGGTTTAATTGTAAACATTGGAACTGATACATCTTGAATATCAAATAAATACTATTGAATTAATAATACGAATAGCATGAGGAGTGAAAAACATCACAAAGGATGGAATGAAATGAAAACCAACGACTCTTGGGCCATTTTTAAAATTATGGGCGAATTCGTCAACGGTTTTGAACGTATGAGTACTATAGGCCCCTGTGTATCGATTTTCGGGTCGGCAAGAACCAAGGAAGACGCTCCCTATTATCAGCTTGCGGTCGCTATAGCACAGAGCATTGCTGAAGCCGGTTACGGAGTTATTACGGGTGGTGGGCCCGGTATCATGGAAGCCGGTAATCGCGGAGCGAACTTGGCAGGAGGTACTTCGGTAGGCTTGAACATTGATCTTCCGTTTGAACAACATGACAACCCATATATTGACGGAGATAAAAGTCTCGATTTTGATTACTTTTTTGTTCGTAAAGTGATGTTCGTGAAGTATTCGCAAGGTTTTGTCGTCATGCCGGGTGGTTTTGGAACCTTGGATGAACTCTTTGAGGCCATTACCTTGATCCAAACAAACAAAATTGAAAAATTTCCAATCATATTGGTGGGCACTTCGTTTTGGTCGGGCCTAATGGATTGGGTTAAAAATACGATGTTAACGGCTGGTACCATTAGCCCTGAAGATTTGGACCTAATTCATATAGTAGATACCAAAGAGGAGGTTGTCGAAATCATCGATGCTTTTTACAAGGGACATATGTTAAGTCCAAATTTCTAACAAATCCCCCCTTTTGAAAAGAATATTCCTCATATACATAGTAGCCCTTGTTCTGTCGGTTTTTTATAAAACCAACAGTACTTTTGGGCAACATACCAATGTGATCACCGCCAACTTGGATGGGGAAACCAAAGAAATCAAAGTCACACAGGAATTCACCTATCAAAACAATTCGAAAGTTACCTTACACTCGCTGCATTTTAATGATTGGGCCCACTCCTACTCCAATAAAAATTCTGGCTTGGCCAAGCGTTTTGCCGATGAATTTAAAAGAAGCCTTCATTTAGCCAAGGATAGTGAAAGGGGTCGCACAACTATCTTAAGCGCGGTTGATGAAAATTATGAGGGACTGGGGCTGTCACGAACAGATGAAAGAGATATTTTAAAAATAACGCTGAACGCCGCTTTGGCGCCTGGTGCATCTGCCAAGCTGTTCATCACCTATTCGGTAAAATTACCTCCCAACAAATACACCCGATACGGCTATAGCAATAAAAATGGCTATTACTTAAAAGACTGGTATCTTACCCCTGCGGTATTTGACGGGGAATGGCATTTATATTCGAATAAGAACTTAGAAGATCTCTATACAGGAATCACAAACACCACTATCAACTTCACCTACCCTGAAAAGCTATTTTTAGCTTCCAATTATGCGGCTATAGGAGATACGAAGTTTCCAAATGGAAAGCATACCCAGTTGCAAGGGAAAAGGAGAAAAAGTTGTGAAATAATTTTATCTGCCGAAGACCGCTTTGTTACCCATGTGACCAATCAAATGAGCGTGGTTACAGATATCGAATCTAAAAAGTATAATGAAGTTTCCCGTGGCGTTTCCATTCTTAAGGTTACGGAGTTTATTTATGACAATTTAGGGTATTACCCCCACCCCCAGTTACTGGTAAGCGAATTGGAATACAACAAAAGTCCTTTGTATGGCTTGAACCAACTACCAAGGTTTATTCGTCCCTATCGTGAAAGTTTTCAGTTTGAAATGAAGTTTTTAAAAACGGCACTTCGAACCATGTTGAGCGAATCAATTTATTTGGATCCGCGCAAAGAACAATGGTTAAATGATGCAATTGCAAATTATTTGATGATTGCCTATGTGGAACAAAACTATCCGAATCAAAAACTACTAGGGAAATTATCCAAAATTTGGGGCATTCGAAGTTTCAACCTTGCTAAAATGGATTTCAATGAACAATATCCATTTCTGTATATGCTCACGGCAAGACGAAATTTAGACCAGCCTTTGGCAACACCCAAAGATTCTTTAATAAAGTTTAACCAGCAAATAGCCAATAAATACAAAGCTGGTTTGGGACTTGCCTACTTATCGAGCTATATAGGCAAGGAAAAGGTTGACACCAGCATTAAGACATTTTATCAGTTCTATAAACAAAATAACGTAAAGACAATTGACTTTGAATCAATACTGAAAAGATCCACGGATATTGATATCGATTGGTTTTTTGCAGATTATGTTTCCACAGATAGAAAAATTGACTTTAAAATCAAGAAAGTAGCGAAAACCGAAGATTCTCTAAAGGTCACACTTAAGAACAAGCAGGGTACAAATGTGCCTATTTCCCTTTTTGGTCTTCGAAACGATTCGGTAATTTCCAAATATTGGTTTAAAAATATAGCCGAACAAGCAACGTTTACGATCCCAAGAAATGGCGAAGAACGTTTGGTCCTTAATTATGATCAAAAAATCCCCGAATTTAACCAACGTGATAATTGGAAGTCTTTAAAGGGTTTTTTATCGGGTAATAAGAAACTCAAGTTTACCTTTTTCAGGGATTCGGAAAATCCGTATTACAATCAAATATTTTATGTCCCGGTAGTGAACTTTAATATTTATGACGGATGGACACCCGGATTGCGGCTCTATAACAAAACCCTTTTAGAGCGCCCATTCGTGTATGATATAGCACCTCAATACTCGTTCAGAGAACGTGCTCTTGTTGGCTATGGGAAATTTTCTTATCGACAGTATATCAATAAAAGTGGCCTTTATGTGGCCAATTACGGACTAAGAGGATCCACCTCCCACTTTAATGTGAATTCGCGTTATACCACATTCACCCCTTCAGTTAGTCTAGGTTGGCGTCCGGATGATCTTCGATCAAACAAAAGGCAAGCACTTTCCCTTCGATATATTAATATTTTTAGGGATTTGGATGAGCAATCTTCGGACGGCAATGCTCCTGACACCCCAGATTATAGCGTTTTCAATGCCCGTTACATTAATGTGGATAACAATATCCTAGATTATAACTCTTGGTTTCTAGACTTTCAACAAGCGGATAAGTTCACCAAATTGGCATTTGAGTTTGAATACCGTAAGTTGTTTGAAAACAATACGCAGTTCAATGTGCGATTCTATGCGGGTAAATTTCTGTGGAACAATATTGACCCCGAAGTAGATTTCTTCAACTTTGCCTTAGATCGGCCAAAAGACTACCTTTTCGATTACAACTATCTGGGAAGATCGGAAGAGTCGGGAATTTATAGTCAACAGATAATTATAGCCGAGGGAGGATTTAAATCTATTCTAGATGAACGGTATCGCTTTTCGAACGATTGGATCACTACGGTAAATACCAGTATAAACGTATGGAAATGGATTGAACTATATGGTGATGCGGGGTATGTAAAAAATAGAGGTCTTGATGGTAAGTTTGTGTATGACTCGGGGGTACGCCTTAATTTGGTAACCGATTATTTTGAACTATACTTCCCGGTGCATTCCAATAACGGATGGGAAATTGCACAACCCGATTATGGTGAAAAAATACGTTTTATCGTAACCGTAAGCCCTAAGACCCTTATTAGGCTCCTCACTCGAAAGTGGTTCTAATTTCTTGATGTATTCCCAAAAAGAAAGCCCTCATCGCTTGTTCATTTAACAAATTCATAAGTTTTAGTGGTTTTTTTTGATTATTTTTTAATAATAATCTCTTAATGGGCATTGCAAAAACAGATGAAATTTGATAATTTTGCAGAAAACTAAGCCTGTATGAAACTATCTTCCAAGACGAGCAGTGATATTTCATTTGAAGACTTCAAAAAACAATTGTTTTTTGATTATGAAATTGCGGTATTGAGTAGAACCTGTAGTTTGATCGGGAGGAAGGAAGTTCTAACGGGAAAGGCCAAATTCGGTATTTTTGGAGATGGTAAAGAATTACCACAATTGGCAATGGCCCGATCTTTTCGAAATGGAGATTTTCGAAGTGGATATTACAGAGATCAAACCTTTATGATGGCGTTGGGGCTTTTAAAACCCAAAGATTTCTTTCATGCGCTCTACGCTACTACCGATATCGAAAAAGAACCGATGAGTGCCGGGAAACAAATGGGAGGGCATTTTTTAACCTATAGTCTTAATGAAGACGGTAGCTGGCGTGATCTTACCAAACAAAAAAACAGCAGTGCCGACATTTCCTGTACCGCAGGCCAAATGCCTCGTTTGTTAGGGCTGGCACAGGCTTCAAAAGTCTATCGAAGTCAAGAAGAAATTGACAGCTCCAAATTTTCTACAAACGGGAACGAGGTAGCTTGGGGCACCATTGGCAATGCAAGTACCAGTGAAGGGATGTTTTTTGAGACCATTAACGCAGCGGGTGTATTGCAGGTGCCCATGGTCGTAAGCGTATGGGATGATAATTATGGTATTTCTGTACCTGCAAAATTCCATACGGTCAAAGAAGATATTTCTAAAATACTTAGCGGTTTTCAACGAGAAGAAGCACTACCGGGGTATGAGTTGTTGCAGGTAAAAGGCTGGGACTATACCGCCTTGATGCATGCCTATGAAAACGCCTCTGATATTGCGCGCGAAGAACATGTACCCGTCATCATTCATGTGACAGAGCTGACGCAGCCGCAAGGCCACTCTTCCTCGGGTTCCCATGAGCGTTACAAAAGTACGGAACGTTTGGAATGGGAAGCAGAAAATGATTGCAACAAACGTTTCCGTGAATGGATATTAGAGTCCGGTATTGCCACAGAAGAGGAGCTTCAGGCAATCGAAAAAAGAATTAAGAACGATGTACGCCAAGCTAGAAAAGAAGCTTGGGCAGAGTATTTAATCGAACATAAGGAGCTGAAAAAACATTTGGTAGGCCTTATTGAACATGCTTCGGAAAGTAGTCCTAATAAGGTATTCCTTAAAAAAATAAAGAATGATCTAATCGCCATAGAAGAGCCGATCAAGAAAGATTTGGCGGTTGCCGGACGAAAAAGCCTCCGGTACTTATTGGGCAATGATTCGGAAGCTAAAAAAGGATTAAAAGATTGGGTAGACAATTTTCTGGCCGAAGCTCAGCCGAAATATAGTAATAACCTTTATAGTGAACTTCCTTCGAGAGCAACCAATATTCCCTCCATTGCACCGACCTATGATGATACGCCCGAAGAAGTGGACGGTAGGGTTATTCTTAGGGATAATTTTGATAAATTATTTGAAAAATATCCGGAAGCGCTTGTTTTTGGAGAGGATAGCGGGGCTATAGGCGATGTAAACCAAGGATTGGAAGGTTTGCAGAGTAAATATGGTGAAACTAGGGTAGCAGATACAGGCATTCGCGAAACGACCATTATTGGGCAAGGAATTGGTATGGCATTACGCGGTTTACGGCCCATTGCCGAGATTCAATATTTAGATTATATTTTTTACGCGCTACCTACCCTAACGGATGATCTTGCGTGTCTGCGATACCGGACTTCCGGGAAACAAAAAGCGCCATTGATCGTGCGAACACGGGGCCATCGCCTTGAAGGTATTTGGCATTCAGGTTCACATATGGGCGGCCTTATACATGTATTGCGCGGTATGTATATACTTTCCCCTAGAAATATGACGCAGGCGGCGGGGTTCTATAATACACTGATGAAAAGTGATGAACCTGCATTAGTAATTGAAAGCCTCAATGGGTATCGTCTAAAAGAAAAATTACCAACAAATCTAGGAGAATTATGCACCCCTATCGGCGTGGTTGAAACCTTAAAAACAGGAAGTGATATTACACTGGTCTCCTATGGATCTACTTTGCGAATCGTATTGCAGGTAGCAAATGAGCTTAAGGAAGTAGGTATTGATGCGGAGGTGATCGATGCGCAAACCTTGTTGCCCTTCGATATTCACCATGATACGGTAAAGAGTGTTGAAAAGACCAATCGTTTATTAGTAATCGATGAGGATGTTCCCGGGGGTTGTTCCGCTTATATTTTAAACGAAATAATTGAAAACCAAGGGGCCTACCAACATCTTGACAGCGCACCGCAAACCTTGAGTGCAAAGGCACATAGACCAGCATATGGTACCGACGGGGACTATTTTTCGAAACCAAATGCCGAAGATATCTTTGAAACGGTATATGCAATGATGCATGAGGCCTTACCCGAAGAGTATCCTGCATTGCGGTAAAATGCTACTCTATCAGTAATTTTGATTGGGCCACGATTCCTGAAGCATCCAAAAACTGCAACACGTAAAAACCGGTGGCATTATTTCCTAGATTCAATTCTCCTTGGTCTTCTTCTAGAGGACCATTTTTTACCAGATCACCCGTGGCGTCGAAAAGCGCCCAAACCATATCATCGGTGATGGGTGCCGCCACCGAAAAGCGTATGTTGCCATCGGTAACAGGGTTTGGATAAATACCAATGGGAACTATAGCGACCCCATCGGAAGGAGGTACTCCTCCGCTATGCTGCACGTTTATTGCTTGATAAATCTCAGACGTGTTATAAACATATTTTAGGTGTAATTCCTTGGAAGCTTCATCATAGAAATAAGAGGTAATTTGAGAGGCTTCCAAAGCGTTCAATGACGATTCTTCTGGAAGTATGGTTTTATTTTCAGCATCATATTCCCCGTAGCGAACCACCACATTACCGGCAATAGCATCTAAAGTCACCATATCCCAAGTACCCGGTTTCAATTCCATGCCCACTTCAAACTCACTGGGCCAGGCAACATCGTTAAATGTTTCAAACTTAGTGTCTTTAAAAACATAGTTGAATCTGTTTCCCCCTTGGGAACCAAACCCGGTGCGCCCGCCGACCAGATCAATCGTGCCAAGGGAGCTGGTAAGTGCCAAATTCGGAAATTCAGGTTCGTTCCTATCGAATTTCGCGAAATAAATAATATTATAAGTATCGAACGGACAAACATAGGCACGCCAATCGGGTTTATGAATACAGTCCATTGTTTTTAGGTCCGACTCCAAAGAAACAACAATTGAAGGGCCATACCCTGTTAAAGTACCATCACGATCTTCAAAAGCACCGCCCACATAATCATATCGATACCAAAAAGGCTTCTCTACATTTACCTGAGTCAGATTTTGAACAAAAGAGTTGGACAAGGTATTTTTATCCGCACCAACAATTGCTCCATCGCGTTGGTCAATGATTTGCACATTGTTGACCTGTGGCTGCTTGGGACCGCCATGACCTATTAATTGTATTGCCCCGCTTACACGGTATACTCCTTGAGCAGGCGCTTCACCTCCCAACATATTATCGCTTTGCCCTACAATTACGGAGTTTTCAAGAGTAGATTGCATCAACATATGCCCCGTATTATTATCTGCAACAATCGAATTTCTAATGATGATGTTCGGTCCTTCGATCCATGTTCCCGAAAGCGAATTCTTATAGGCCGTAAAATCTTGAAAGATGCGTTCCCCTTCAGTTCTAAAATCACTAAAAATACCATAGCCCCTTGTAAGTGGACCGTATACATCGTTCCCGCCGGTCGGACCAAAATTGGAATGCGCTACATTATCCTTAAAAACAATCGGTTCATTTATGGCCCCTAAAATTTTACCGATTTCGTAGGCGGTATGCCTTCGGTCTAGAAAAAAACCCATTCCATCTGCACCCGCAGCATGGTTGCCGATCAATTCATTTAAAGGATTCTTGTACCAAAAGGTTCCGGGCCGATGTTCACTTTGAGTAGATCTATTGTCTTGTTCTCTTGGAAATGCAAAATCTTCTTTAGCCAATCGTTTCGTTAAGATGCCAAGATTATAATAGAACTTGTTTCCCGTTTCTACCCCATCTTCCGCCGGAACGTATGTATGCGACATTATATCATAGGCCACATTGCGTTCCACCAGCATATTATGTGTTTGATGAACTACAATGCCACGGTGAAAACTGTGATGAATACTATTATGCCTAGCATAATTATCCGGTTTATCTCCCGTAAAATGCCAATGCAACGGATACCGTGCCTCTCGCCCAGTTTGCCCCATATGATATAACTCTACACCTTCAATTCTGGCATCACAATCGGAGAGAATCATAATGTGTCCTCCGGTCTTGATTTGTTCACTATCGTCTCCCCCTTTAATAAGAATGTTTCTGGTCAAGAGACCTACCTCTGCTCGCTCATCGAGCACCATTCCGCCATATTCCTGTATCACTCCAAAATGTCCGTATTGCAATGCTGGTGAAAACCGAACCGCATTCCCATCAATTTCGGTAATAGTAAGTTCTTCAGCTTCTTGAGGGTCGAAAGAGCTCGATGCCAAGACAATCTTGTCGCCTGGCTTCCAACCTGTTGGGGTATCCAATAATTTTATCTCTGTCCCTCCTGGTTCAACAGTTTCCGTGATTTGAGACCAATCCAAATAGGTAGCACTAATCCCATGAAACTCAATACGACCTCCTTGCATAGGCATAATGAATCTGCCATTTGCATCAAATTCATTACCCACTTCCCCGGTGAGCGTTACAACGGCCCTGCTTTCGAACAGATCGTCTTCAGTTCCGATTTGCATGGTTCCGCCGTCAATCATTATGGATTCGGCCGTGAATTCGAGGTCTTTGTCCTCAAACGTTAATGTTCCCATAATCATGACCTCGCCTAAAGGAGGGGGAGAAACGTCTAGTATTACGGTCTGGCCCATGGGAATCATCAGGTCTTGCCCGTTTACCGGCACCGTACCGCCCCAAGTATTAGGGTCAGACCAATTGGTTGTCTGTGAATATGCATTTACACCCAAAAATAAGCCTACAATGAGGACCAATGAAAAGAGTATTCCTTTTTTCATAGCTATTTGTTAAAGTTGAACTGGTAGTTGCGAGTCGCTTGCCAAAATGGGTGTAGGAGAGAAATTTGTTGGCAAAACTCTAAACGCACTAACGTACATTTTTTATTTTTCTTGTATTTTTTTCGACCAACTGCACACTCGCCTAAAAAAGTGTCCCATATTATTTTGTTTTTACCTAGGACTTGTAGATTTCTTTATATTTAAGCTACCAAACAAAATACCAATGTTTTTAAGCTTCCCTAGTTTTAATCTATACTCTACCCCTCTATTGATTCTCGTGAGTCAGGGTGTTATTTTCGGGTTGCTGTTATTGCAAAAATTCAAAAAGGAAAAGAACACATCCCTTTTGTTCCTTTCATTGCTGGTGTTGATTACATGCTACCACAGAACTACCTATACCATAGGTTTTATGGATTGGTACGATACGTATCGCAATACCAAAATTAATTACTGGCTGATAAATTTTGGACTGGCCATTGGCCCCTTGATCTTTTTCTATGTGAAATCTGTTACCAACAGAGTTTTTAAATTCCGGCGCAAAGATTTCATTCATTTTTTACCGGCTCTTCTTTATTTCTTATATCGCTCATTGATCTTTATATACGATGCGGGGCAGGAAGGTTTTGAAAATACCCAGAACGGAATTTTAATGTCAAAACTGGAAATGGGTGCAACTACGATTTTCATAGAAGCCTTCGGAATTGTGCAACAACTGCTTTATTTGGCATTTTCGCTACAACTTTATTTCAACTATAGAAAGCGGCTTCAAGATTTCTTTTCGAATACCTACCGAATGGAACTAAATTGGATTCGTAATTTTCTATATATCTATACCTTCCTTTTTATTTACATGATGATTCAGCAACTGGTTAATTTAACGGTATTGGAATTAAGTTGGATACAACGATGGTGGTATCAGTTGTTTTCTGCCTTGGCTGTGATTTATGTAGGTATAAAGGGTTATTTCACAGACACCTCTACTCTTTCCCTGCTTCAATTCGACCTGCCCACAACACCATTTATAAAGAATGACGAGGTGGTCACAGGGTCGGTTACAAATCAAACTAAAACCGATAAAGAGATTGAAACCGCCAAAAATGAATTGCTCAACTACATGGCCGATAAGCGGCCCTATTTGGACCCAGAGTTAAACCTAAAGCAATTGGCAGCGCAACTGAATATGACCCGATCTCAACTTTCTGATGTGATCAACACTGGTTTTGGAAAAAACTTCAATGATTTCATCAACGAATATCGCATCGAAGCGGTAAAGAAGATGTTTCAAGCAGGGCAGCAAAACAAACTTTCGCTATTGGGTATTGCCTTCGATTGTGGCTTTAATAGTAAAGCTACATTTAATAGGGTCTTCAAAAAGCTAAATGGCATCTCTCCCACTGAGTTCCTAAAAAATATGTAAGCATCGTATTCCTTTTTGAGACGTCTCAAATCGTATTTGAGACGCTCCCATATCATTTGAAGCGTCCAACTCGCTATCGATTTGCAATTTTGAACTGTTCAAAAATAAAATCAATTCAAATGAAAAAAATTCTAACAACACTATTTACCCCAGTAATTCAAAAGCACTGGGTTGCCGATATGGCCTTTGCAGTCATGCGCTTCATATGCGGAATGCTATTATCGATCGACTTCGGCTCTGGAAAATTCGGAATGCCTTGGACACCACCAGGTCAAAACCTTCAATTGTTCGAAGTTGCGGCTTGGTTCCCAGAAGATGTAGCGGCCTATGGCGGCATTTTCGCGCTTGCTCCCGTATTCTTTGCTTGGATGGGTGCATTTAGTGAGGCTGTTGGAGGGCTTTTTCTTGCCTTGGGTCTTAAAACGCGTGTCGCTTCTTTCTTAATAGCATGTACAATGTTAGTGGCCATTTTTCTTCAAAAATGGGGACAGGGTACTTGGGGAATGTTACCGGCTATGGGGTTCCTATGGATTGCCATCTATCATCTCTATTTGGGTTCAGGTAGATTTGGCCTTGACTATTTAATCACCAAAAAAATAAACTCCAAAAACGAATCATTATGAAAATTATCCTATTTCTATTACTCACAATCAGCAGTAATTCACTCACCGCACAAAACACTATAGCCAAGGCCGAATTAAAACAATTGGACAATACCTCTTGGGAGGGCATCTTAATGTATGTGAACTACAGCGATGGAAAAGAGGTGTTCTTGCCCACTACCCTTCAAATTAAGATAAAAGGTGCTAAAATCATCATGGATACGCAATACACCACCGAGTCGAGTGCCAATGAAAGGGGAACCATCAAAATCAGCAATGACGGTACACAACTGGGTGAAGAAAAAATCATTAAAAAAATCGAAGGACCAAACGATGCCTTAACCCTAGTGACCGAATTTGAAGGCTATGATGATAATCGCCCGGCCAGAATTGTCAAAACCTACGAAATTACTACCAACACCTTTACAATCACGAAAAAGGTATTCTATGAAAATACCCCAGAACCACTCACTAGAAATAAATACACTTATTCAAAACTCTAAATCAAAAAAAATGAAAATAATACCAAAAATAATAAAAGCAAGCTTCTTCTATCTACTGTTAATAGTAGTAAGCTGTGTTCAGCAAAAACATGAGAAAACCGTTGTTTTTCGTGTAGACATGAACGCTACCGAACATATAAATGGGGTGGCTATAACCGGTGAATTCACTTCTCCTCCTTGGAGCGAAAAAATACCATTAACCGATAATGACAATGATGGTATTTATCAACTTTCGCTTACCGACCAAACTGCTGTAAGTGAAATGGAATTCAAATTTGTCACCTCAGATGGCACTTATGAGCTACAGGATCAAGGCAATCGCGTGCTCCGATTTGAATATCGACCGGAGACCATCGTCTATGAAGCTATTTTTAATCAACCTGAAGGAAAACAAACCGTTAAATAAGAATAAGATGAAAAACATACTCTTTTTAGTACTACTGGTTTGCAACATTGCCATGAGCCAAATAAAAGGAAACAAGGAAGTTGAAACGCGCTATTTTCCGGCAGTTAATCTTACGGATATACAAATAGGCCTCTATGCAAATATCACCATTGATATGTCACTCAATGAAGGTATCACGATTTCGGCAGATAGCAATCTGTTTGAATACATTGATACCGAAGTAGTCGATGGCTCCTTGAAGCTAAACCAGCTAAAGTGGATCTCGCCCTCCCAACGGATGGAAATACTGATAGGAGCTCCTAAATTAACCAGGGTAGAACAACAGACAAACGATGTATTAAACGTCATACATCTAAACCTACCAAATTTTAATGTAATGGCCCTTAATGGCACCATTGTACTTGAGGGCGAAGTTCAAAATCTTGCAATCGGTGCAGCCAACGGTACGGTTGACGCTCGTAAAATCATGGTAAAAGAAGTGTTCCTAAACATCTGGGGACCGGGGAAAGCGCAGGTAAATGTGACGGACTTATTGGATGCAAAATTAAGCAATGATGCATCCTTGGAACTCGTCACAAAACCAAAAAAAATAAAGGGCGACGTTCGAAAAGTGTTGGCAAAAACTAAACATACCAATACAGACGAAACGCGGTACATCTCCTTTAAAATCAAGAATAACTCCCTTAACAGAAATAACTTTTATGTGATTGGCCCCAAGCCAGATGGGAAAAAATTCAGTTACGGTTTTCCGATGATGCCTGGAAAAACCCGAAAGGAAAAATGGACTATCGGCACGAAAATTTATAAAGTTAGCAGTTTAGGGCTGAAAAAATTATTGGTGAAAATCGAAGCAAAAGATGAAAACACCACCCTTCGACTTTTTGATTAATTGCTTTGTATGCAAAAACACCATCTGGTTTATTCATTTGTATCATCTTTTCGCCAAACCAACAACACACTAATGAAATCAAATGCCGCAATATATGCTCGTACAGGGCTAGTTGAACGACTACGGTTCCTCATGGAAAAAGAACTATTGTATCGAAATCCAAGTCTCGACCTACCAAAACTGAGCAACAGGCTTGGTACTTCAAAGGGAAAAACATCCAAATTAATTAACGGTCATTTTGGCAAATCGTTTACCATCTATCTTAACGACTATCGTTTAAAAGAGGTATTGCAAAAGTTACAAATGGAAGATTCTCGCTCCTTAACCATCACCGGTATAGCCATGGAAGCAGGCTTTAGTTCAAGGTCTTCCTTTTATCGACATTTCAAGTATCGTACAAATAATTCACCATCGGCATTTCTAAAGAAAGAACAATCGAAAAGAGTTCATTTTTCGATTAAATAATTGGGGTCAAACTCGAAAATTGTGGTAAGTTTATTTCAGAATTGAAGCACCCTTCTGGATGAACAATACGGCAGTTTTACAAAAATTTTATGGTATTGCCCCGACCAACTTAACTACTTTGGAAGGGTATGATAGTATAAATACCAAAGTGATGAGCAATGCAGGTACTTTTGTTCTTAAAAAGTACCCATATTCGTTGGAGACCTACGACTTGCTAGTCTCGGAAAACAACTTATTGAAACAATTAGGGGAACAAACATCCTATGATTTTTCTAAAACTATCCCCTCTACAATGGGTGATTTACTAATTGTAGAAGAAGAAGAAAAAAAAATATATCGCTTACTGACTTTTGTAGAAGGTGAATTTTTAGGGGATGTGCCTCACCATAAGACGCTACTGAGTTCTTTAGGAACATTCCTAGGGACAATGGATAAAGAGATCTCAGGCAATCATGAAACGGCTATCCGCGCGAAGGAAACGGTTTGGGATTTGCAACATTTCGATAAAAACTACGGACTCGTACAATATATCGAAGATCCTAAACTCCGAAATAGGGTGGATTATTTCTTTTTACAATTCTCAGAGTTAATTTTACCACATGCGTATCTCCTACGAAAAGGTATCATTCACAACGATGCCAATCACTGGAATGTACTCACTAAAAATGGGAAAGTATCCGGTATTATAGATTTTGGGGATATGTGCCATTCCTGGTTGATCAATGAATTGGCCATTGCCATTACGTATGTAATGATGGAAAAGGAAAACCCTATAGAAATTGCCGCAGCCGTAATTGAGGCATATCATCTGTTTGTGCCCCTTGAAGAAATAGAACTCCACCTTCTCTACTATCTTGTTGCGGCGCGTTTATGCACCAGCGTCTGCAATTCTGCCCGCACCAAGCTACTCAAACCAGATTCAGCTTATATTACCATCAGTGAAAAACCCGCATGGAGTTTATTGGAAAAATGGTTTACGATCAGTCCTATTAGGGCCGAGGATGAATTTAGAAAAGCGGCCGGCTATCAACCGAAACAACGTCAGCCCCTTCAAAATCAAATTGAAAGTAGAAAAAAACATATCAGTGAAGCCCTTTCCTTGAGTTACGAACGCCCCTATCAAATGGAACGGGCCGCTTTTCAATATATGTATGACACCTCGGGAAATACCATTTTAGATGGATACAACAATATCATGTTGGCGGGCCACGCGCATCCTAAAATCGTAAGGGCGGGCCAGCGTGCAATGGCACAATTAAATACCAATACCCGGTACCTTTATGAAAGTTTGCTGACCTATAGTGAGCAGCTGCTTTCAAAGTTTCCACCGAGTTTAAACAAAGTTTTTTTTGTAAACTCCGGAAGCGCTGCAAGCGATCTCGCAATTCGTATGGCACATACCCATACGCAAAAACGGCAAATTGTGGTACTTGAGCATGGGTATCATGGAAATACGCGCTTGGGAATTGACATAAGCCATTATAAGTATAACCACAAGGGAGGTACTGGCAAAAATGACTATATCGTTCAAACGCCTATGCCAAAAGTGTTTGGTTCGGGAATGGAAGATAATGGAGAGGCGGGGGCCTACTATGCTGATCTGACAATTGCCCAGTTGGCAAAACAGGAAAACAGCATTGCGGCGTTCATCTCAGAACCCATTGTCGGCTGTGGAGGGCAGGTACCTTTGGCAAAGGATTACTTAAAAAAAATATATCCAGAAATAAGGGCAAGGGGTGGTATTTGTATTTCTGATGAAGTACAGGTTGGCTTTGGGCGTCTTGGCGATCATTTTTGGGGGTACGAAATGCACGAAGTACTACCCGATATGGTTATTTTGGGAAAGCCTATGGGCAACGGACACCCGATTGCTGCGGTAGTTACTACCGACGAAGTAGCGGCCAGCTTCCATAACGGTTTGGAGTTTTTTAGTTCTTTTGGTGGAAACCCCGTTTCTTGTGCCATTGGTCTGGCGGTATTGGAAGTAATAGAGGAAGAGGGTTTGCAACAACACGCTAAGAAAACGGGCGACTATCTAAAGAAATTGCTAAACGAATTAAAAAGCAATTACCATGAAATAGCAGATGTAAGAGGGTCCGGATTGTTTTTGGGGGTCGAAATAGTGGACACCTATGGTAAACCCAGTAAAAAAGTAGCTGCAAAAATCAAAAATGAACTTCGGGAGCACAACATCCTAATAGGAACCGATGGTCCGCACGATAGTGTTTTGAAAATTAAGCCTCCCCTGTCTTTTACGAAGGTTGATTGTGAAATTTTGGTTGGCAGAATTGCAGCTGTGATGTCGGAGATAACAAAAAAATGAATATTTTTACCCTAATTCAAATCTTAAGAATCCTATGCAAAATGACCTCCGAAAGCATATAGGGCTCGCCCTATTGCGTATTGCACCTTCTGCCTTGATGCTCTCTCATGGCATCCCCAAGTTTCAAAATTTAATTAGCGGTGAAGAAATTCAATTTGCGGACCCAATAGGAATTGGTATGGCACCTTCTTTGTTTCTTACCGTAATTGGCGAACTAGTCTGTCCTATATTAATGATTGTGGGTTTTAAAACACGATGGGCCGCTATTCCGGCCGCTATTACCATGGCAGTTGCGGCATTTATTGTTCATGGGGCGGATCCCTTACAGAAAAAGGAACTCGCTTTGATATACCTAATTATTTTTACAACGGTAAGCCTATTAGGGCCTGGTAAGTTTAGTATTGATAGGAAGTAGGCTAAAGAATCTTTACCAGAAGCTCTTTTAACAAATCGGTCTGGGATAGGGCATTGGCCCCTACTCCCTTGCCTTTCAAATCCATTTCACGTAAATGAGACACCACTTGGCTTACCTTTTTCATTGGGTAATTTCTCGCAGCGGTTTGAAACTCTCCCACGAAGTACGGGTTTATTCGCAACGCACTGGCGACGCTTTTTGGTGAATGGTCTTGCAGCCCATGGTACTTTAGTAGCTGGGAAAAAAAGCTATGTAAAAGTGTTACGGTAAGCACAAATGGGTTGTCTTTTGGATTTTGGGCAAAGTAATTGATAATACGCGTGGCCTTTATCACATCGCGTTCCCCAATCGCTTTTTTGAGTTCAAAATTGTTGTAGTCCTTACTGATGCCTATGTGCTGTTCTATATGTACCGGCGTAATTTCGGTATCTTGAGGAAGAACCAGTTTCAACTTTTCTAGTTCATTGTGAATTCTTGAAAGGTCTGTTCCTAAATATTCCACCAACAAAATGGCAGCCTTGTGCGAAATACTATATTTTTTTCCGGCCAATGTACGTCGAATCCAATCCGAAACTTGATTTTCATACAGTTTTTTACTTTCAAACAGCACGCCACTTTTTTGAACTGCCTTATACAACTTCTTGCGCTTATCAAGTTTTTTATACTTGTAGCACATAACCAATACTGTAGTCGGTTGCGGATTTTCTACATAGGCCGTTAAATTTTCAATTGTTCGGGAGAGGTGTTGTGCTTCCTTTACAATAAGCACTTGTTTTTCGGCCATCATCGGATAGCGTTTCGCATTCGAAACAATTTCATCAATACTAGCGTCCCTTCCATATAAAACAATCTGGTTGAAACCCTTCTCTTCCTCACGAAGAACATTATTCTCTATGTACTCCGAGATACGATCAATATAATAGGCTTCCTCCCCAAATAAAAAATAAATCGGTTTTATATCACCGCCTTGAATAGCGGCCACCAGTTGCTTTACTTCATCCATCCAAAAAAAATCATCAAATTTGTGCCATGAAACCACTACAGTTCCCAGCAGTCGACTTTCGCTTCAAAAGTAGCGAAAATAAAGTCTATATTTTTGATGTAGTACGCAAAAAATTTGTGGTTTTACAGCCTGAAGAATGGGTACGGCAACATGTAGTACACTATCTGTCAAATACCAAAAAATTCCCTTTGAGCCTCATAAATATCGAGAAACAATTAACACTGAACGGCATAAAAAAAAGGTACGATGTTGTTGTTTTTAATTCCGATGGAACCATTCATTTATTGGTAGAATGTAAGGCGCCCTCCGTAGCAATAAACCAACATGTCTTTGACCAAATTGCCCAGTATAATATGCAATTGAAAGCAACTTTTCTAATGGTTACCAATGGATTGGAACATTTTTATTGCAAAATGGATTACATTCAAGAAAAGTATGCCTTTTTGCCTACTATTCCCGATTTTAGCCGTTAATTTGCCAACGTTTTGAAAATCGCCATCGTCATATTGAATTGGAATGGAGAATTGTTGCTGGAAAGTTACCTTCCCTCAGTGGTTCAGTACTCTCCCAATGCTGATATTTATGTAGCCGACAATGCCTCTACAGATGGTTCGGTCTCTTTTGTTCAAAAAAACTATCCAACCGTCAAAATCATTCAGAACACCCAAAATGGCGGCTTTGCAAAAGGGTACAACGACGCTTTAAAACAGGTAGATGCAGACGTTTTTTGTCTTCTAAACTCTGACGTTGAGGTAACCAAAAATTGGTTGGTTCCCATTGAAAATCTTTTGAAGGAAGAACCTACTATAGGTATCGTGCAACCTAAGATCCTAGATCTTATGAAAAAAGATCATTTTGAATATGCCGGTGCTGCAGGCGGTTTTCTAGATCAATTAGGATATCCCTTCTGTAGAGGACGTATTTTTCAAGTTCTTGAAAAAGATGAGGGACAGTATAATGATATTCATGAAATTTTTTGGGCAACAGGAGCATGTATGTTCATACGAAAGAACATCTTTAATGCCTTAAATGGATTTGATGAAGACTACTTTGCACATCAGGAAGAAGTAGACCTCTGTTGGCGGGCTAAAAATCATGGACATCGCATTTTTTATGTTGGTACATCCGAAGTATTTCATTTAGGAGGATCTACTTTAAGTAATATGAATCCTAAAAAAACGTACTTAAACTTCAGAAACTCACTCTTTTCCATCACAAAGAACCTTCCTAGACGAAAAGCATTCACTATAATTTTTATGCGATTGCTTTTAGACGGGGTGGCGGCGCTTCGTTTTGTAATGCAGGGAAAATTGAATCACTCTATCGCTATTTTACGTGCTCACCTTAGCTTTTATGGGCAGTTTGGGAAAATGTACAGAAAAAGGGAAAAAGCCAAATTTGTATTAAAGTACTATGTTGTCAAATCCATAGTGTGGTTACATTTCGTACATCAAAAAGAAAAGTTCAATGTTTTAATAAAAGATTAACTAATTTTGGTAAAGCTAGAAAGCGCTTATCAATAATTTTGCATCTTGTAAACACAAACCTTGAATAAACAATAAATTTTAATATTAGTATCATTATTATGAAAAAAATCATCTTAGGCTGTTTAGGAATTACCTTACTACTGTCCTCTTGTGTTTCACAAAAGAAATACGCCGACCTTGAATCAAAACACAAAGAAGCGCAAGACCTTTTGAATTCAGCAACCGTTAAATTGAACGATTGTTTGGAAGAGAAAGCCACGGCCACTTCAAAAATGAAGACTTTAGAAGATCAGAATGCTTTTTTAAAGGCAAATAATCAAGAATTGATCAATAATATGGGCAATTTGACCACTTTGACTACAAAAGGGGCCGAGAATCTTGAAAAGTCTTTGGAAAGTTTAAAGGAAAAAGATTTGACCATTCGTAAGTTGAACGATGCCATCACAAGACGTGATTCGGTAAATCTTTCATTGGTTCAAAGCCTGAAAGGTGTTTTAGGGAATTTAGATGATGAGGATATTGAAATCAGTGTAGAAAAAGGAGTGGTTTTTGTTTCCATCTCCGATAAGCTATTGTTCAGCAGTGGTAGTTACAATATCACAAGCCGTGCAAAAGAAGTGCTTGGAAAAGTAGCTAAGGTTGTAAACAACAAACCAGATTTTGAATTTATGGTAGAAGGCCATACGGATGATGTTCCCTACAATGGTGGCGGTGGTGTATTAAAAGACAACTGGGATTTAAGTGTAAAGCGTGCTACGGCAGTGGTTCGTATCTTACAGAACGATTACGGTGTTGACCCCAAGCGAATGACTGCGGCAGGTAGAGCAGAATTCGTACCTGTATCTCAAACAGAGAAATCAAGGAACAGAAGAACTAGAATCGTGGTATTGCCTAAGATTGATCAGTTCTATAGTATGATCGAAGAAGGAATGAAAGATCCTGCTATTAATAACTAATAGTCAATTCTTCAAAAACGTAAAAGTGCGCCGTAATGGCGCACTTTTTTTGTTTAATAGCATCCTTAAAAATGATTCTTAAAGAATATCTGGATCTCCTTTGCCCTCACGCACTACAGAAGGGGCTCCATCTGAAAGATCAATAATAGTAGAGGCAACATTATCCCCATACCCGCCATCGATTACCATATCAACAAGATTCCCCCATTTTTCATAAATGAGCTCAGGATCTGTAGTGTATTCCAACAACTCATCTTCATCCCTGATAGAAGTAGATACGATGGGATTTCCCAAACCAACCACCAACGCGTTGGCTATGCGATTGTCAGGAACCCGTATGCCGACTGTTTTTTTCTTTTTAAAGTCTTTCGGAAGGTTGTTGTTTCCAGGTAATATAAAAGTGTACGCACCGGGCAATGCACGTTTCAATATTTTAAATGTGGCCGTATCTATTTGACGAACGTAATCTGAAAGATTACTAAGATCCGCACAGATAAACGACCACTGTGCCTTGGCAAGCTTTATCCCTTTTATCCGAGCAATACGTTCCAATGCCTTGGTATTCGTAATATCGCATCCCAGCCCGTATACGGTATCGGTGGGGTAGATTACCAGTCCGCCCTTCCGTAGTACCGCCACTACCCTCTCTATTTCTTTAGGGTTTGGGTTGTCTTCATATATCTTAACCAACTCTGCCATAGGTAGCAATTGAGAACTACGAAGTTAAGGGATATTAAAATAATACGGTCTAGAGCGGCAATATTAGTATCTTTACACTATTAATAGCTCTTTGTAACATATACGACCGCCGATGCGATAAGCATCGCATTTAAAAGCCTTCAATTTCAATTGAAGGCGCATCTTCAATAACTATATACAAAGAGAAATCATGATTCAAAATACAAAGATTGCCGTCGTTGGCGGCACAGGAAAGGCTGGCCAATATTTGGTACGTGCGCTGATTGCAAGAAAACTGCACTTCAAAATGCTCGTTAGAAACCCCAAAAACTGTACTATTGAGAGTGCATTTGCAGAAATCATCCATGGGGATGTATCCGATATCGCTACGGTGCGTGCTTTATTAAGCGGTTGCCATGCCGTGATCAGTTTGCTTGGAAGTGGAATCCCGCACAGCAAACCTACTATTTTTAGTACGGGAACTCGAAACATTCTTGCAGTGATGAAGGAGTTGAACTTAAAACGGTATGTCGTAGGTACAGGTTTGAATGTGGATACCGTTCAGGATGAGAAAAGTCCTAAAAC
>CALIIC010000005.1 GCA_938020445.1 uncultured Flavobacteriaceae bacterium
GTGATACGGTAGCACAGTTACCCAATTCCGCAAGCGTATTGCCCATTAATGCCATTACCAGTATGCTGGGAGCACCGGTAGTTATTTGGTTATTGGTACGGCGACGTAAAATGGTTTTTTAATTTTGTGTATAAAGAAGAACGTAAATTAGTTCGGTTTTTTTTATCTCGATTATCGAGTAAATAGCACTAATGAAACAGTTAAATAGCAATTAACAGCGTAAAAAACAAAACAAATAGATTCAACTAATGATCATATCGCCCTAGAAGCAAACGATTTAGCCATCGGATATCAATCCATTTCCATTGCCTCTAAAATCGACTTTCGCCTTGCACCTGGCCACTTAACCGCCATTGTTGGTATTAATGGTATTGGAAAGTCTACCTTGCTGCGTACGTTGGGAAATGTACAGCCTAAAATTTCAGGCACCATACGATTGCAAGGGCGTGCTTTGGAACATTATAAACCAAGAGAACTTGCTGCGACTATTAGCTTGGTACTTACAGAGTCGATCGTTGCCAAGAATATGACGGTCGTAGAGTTGGTAGCCTTGGGACGGCAACCCTACACCAATTGGATCGGCACACTTTCCAAAGAAGATAAAAACCGTGTTTCAAGCGCCTTAAGCATGCTTGAATTAAATGGGCTTCAGGAAAAAAAGTGTTATGAGCTAAGCGATGGGCAGCTACAACGCGTAATGATTGCAAGGGCCTTGGCCCAGGACACTGCCGTTATTTTATTAGATGAACCAACCACACATCTAGACCTGTATCACAAAGTGAAGATTCTAAAGTTATTGAAATCTATTGCGCACAAAACGAACAAAGCGGTGCTTTTTACCAGTCATGAAATTGAAATGACGCTGCAACTTTGCGATAAAATGTTGGTGATTAACGGAAAGGACAATCCGTTTGGAGAGCCATCCGAGTTAATCGAGCAAGGGCAGTTCGAAAATCTTTTTCCGTCCGATACGGTTTCTTTTGACCCAACATCAGGTTCCTTTCGAATTGAAAAGTAAGCCGTTGCGAAGCGATTGGTTTTATCATCAATCTTGTATCTTTACTTCGAATACTATGAGCAACAAATGAACGACTTTCTAATATATCTTTTGGTAGGCCTACTCTGTTTGGGTCTGGGCTATTTCCTAGGTGTCTACATACAAAAATTAAAAACCCAATCGAGCCAAAGTGCCTTGGAAGAGCGCGAACAACAACTGCGGCAAAACCTATCCTCGCTTGAGGGCAGGTTGCATACAGAAGAAGAAAACAGCGCTCAATTGCAACATGAAAAGGAACAGTTGGGCAATCAGATAGTACGGTACGAAGTGGATATGGAAAATCTGCATCTGAAAAATAGGGAACAAAAAGAGGAGGTTGAAAAACTACAAGAAAAATTCACCAAAGAATTCGAAAACCTTGCCAATAAAATATTGGAGGAAAAGAGCCTGAAATTTACCGAGCGTAATGAAAAGAACATCAAGGATATCTTAACGCCGCTAAACGAAAAGATTCAGCTGTTCGAAAAAAAGGTGGAAGAAAGCCAGAAAGAAAACATTAGCATTCATTCTGCTTTGAAGGAACAGTTATTGAACCTACAGTCCCAAAACCTAAAAATAACCCAAGAGGCCGAAAATCTTACCAAAGCACTCAAAGGAGATAGTAAAATGCAGGGGAACTGGGGAGAATTGGTGCTGGAGCGCGTTCTTGAAAAATCGGGTCTCGAAAAAGATCGGGAGTATACCGTTCAACAAAGTTTTACCCTGGAAGACGGTTCAAGAGTGTTACCGGACGTTATTATACACCTCCCCGATGGAAAAAAGATGGTCGTCGATTCCAAGGTATCGTTAACGGATTATGAACGCTATGTAAATGAGGAAGAAGAAGATGTAAGGGCGCGCTACTTAAAGGACCATATCAATTCGCTGCGAAGACATGTAGATCAACTATCGGCAAAGAAATATGAGGACCTTTATGAAATGGAAAGCCCCGATTTTGTATTATTATTTGTACCGATCGAACCTGCTTTCGCAATTGCCATCAACAATGATAATTTGCTATACAACAAAGCGTTCGAACAGAACATTGTCATCGTCACCCCTTCTACCCTATTGGCGACACTGCGTACGATCGATAGTATGTGGAACAATGAAAAACAACAACGCAACGCTATTGAAATAGCAAGACAAGCTGGCGCACTTTATGATAAATTCGAAGGCTTTGTAAACGACCTCACGAAAGTGGGCAAGAAGATGGACGAGGCCAAATCGGAGTACAAAGGAGCCATGAATAAACTTGTAGAAGGCCGCGGGAATATTATCGTGAGTATTGAGAAGTTAAAGAAAATGGGAGCAAAAGCGAAAAAATCGATTCCAGATCCGATATTAAAGCGGGCGCAGGAAGATGATTTTGAAGAGATTTCCGAGTAGAGGTTTGAGGAAAAATAAATTATCAAATCCGGCAAAAAATTCGAAATATCGTTTACTAAATACTCACTACTGAGTACTGTTTCCTTATTTCTGTTCACTAATTCAAAAATAAATGAAAAAAGTAATTGCTATAGGAATTCTTGGTATCGCCGTCATCATAGGCATCTACTATGCCTTTATCTATTTCGTACCTTACAGTGAGGGCGTTCGCTCGGGGGAACTCATCAAAGTGAGCCACAAAGGGGTGGTGGTCAAAACTTGGGAAGGCGAAATCAGCCAAGGTATATCGGGGGCTCAAATTTTCACTTTTTCCGTATTGGACAAGGATAAAGAGGTTATTCGCAAGCTACAAGAGTATCAAGGGAATTACGTAAAATTGCATTACACCGAACGTTTTGCCACATTCTTTTGGCTGGGTGACACCAAGTATTTTGTAACAAAGGTAGAAAAGGAACAATCGCCCCATTTGAGAAACTAGCGCTAAAGGCTGTTCATAACAATGTTCAATGCCAGCCGATATGTACGTTGGCAATTCATAGCCGATCAGATTAATAATAACAGTGTAAAATGAAAGAGTATAAAACGGCCCGAGAATCACGTTTATCCATTACCGAGTTGATGCTCCCCTCCCATTCCAATTTCGGTGGGAAGATCCACGGTGGGCATATCCTAAGTTTAATGGATCAAATTGCTTTTGCGTGTGCGTCTAAACATTCCAGAAAATACTGTGTAACCGCTTCGGTAAACCGTGTTGATTTTTTGAGTCCGGTCGAAGTTGGGGAGCTGCTTACCTTAAAGGCATCTATTAACTATACCGGTCGCAGCTCTATGGTGGTAGGCGTTCGTGTAGAGTCCCAAAACATTACCACTGGCAAAAAAAGGCATTGCAACTCTTCCTATTTTACGATGGTAGCAAAAGACGAAAACGGCAATAGCACCGCTGTCCCCGGGCTATTGGTACAGGATGAACAGGGTATTCGCAGATTTGCGCGCAGTAAATTTCGAAAGGAAGCAGCTTTTAAAAGGGATACCCAATTTGACGAAAACCACTTTGACTCCAAACAGTACAAAGATGGCTTAAGCAAGGAGAACATCAAAATTGAACTCAAGTAAGATCCGCAGCCGCCGAAGCATCTAAAAACCAGAGCAACTTTCCGGTTGTCGGCGCCACCAAACTAGCAGGATACGTTTGATAGGCACCTTCTTGCCCATGTATTTCTTTTACCTTTTCTGCCTTATTATCGCCTGTCACTAGAAAAGCCACAATCCCTGCATTGTTGATCAACTGGCCTGTAATCGTAATTCGGTTTTGCCCGGTCTCAGGATGTGTTGCCACCTCACAGCAACGATCCGATTCCCATAAATCTATTTCATGCGGAAAAATAGATGCTGTATGACCGTCATCCCCCATACCCAAAACAACCAAATCAAACTGTGGCAATCCGTTCGCTCTCGGAAGCTTTTCGCTCAATAAATCCCCATACCGTTTGGCTTCTTCTAAAGGATCGTTTTCTCCAAATACCCTATGAATATTGGTTGCCGGAATCTGAATCTTAGAAATAAGATGATCCGCGGTCATTTTATAATTGCTTTGTTCATCTTCGGGAGACACACATCGCTCATCTCCCCAATATAAGTGTACTTTGTTCCAATCAATATCTGGCTGAAAATTAGCGGCCAATTCATCAAACACCACTTTAGGAGTGCTGCCGCCGGACAAAGCGATATGTACTTCATCACGTGCCGCGATCAAGATCGCCAGATAGCGAGAGAAATCTAGTGCCAATTCGTTTTTAGTATTCGCTATTTTAAGTTTCATCCTAACTATCAATTAACATATTACACAAAAACCGGGGTCATCTGCCAAGTTTTCACTGGGGTTGCGCCATGTTCCCAAATCTTCGATGAGATCATCGCCATTCTCAGGGCCCCAAACACCTGCGGAATATCCGTATACCTTTTCATCCGAATTTTTCCAATACGCTAAAATTGGATCTACAAATTCCCAAGCCGCTTCCACCTCATCAGCTCTGGCATAGAGCGTTGCATCGCCCTGCATAGCATCTAACAATAGACGCTCGTAAGCCTCCATCACCCGGGTCTCGGTAAGACCTGAGTAGTAAAAATCGAGGTTTGCACGTTCTACTTTAAATCCTTGTCCGGGTACTTTTACCCCGAATTTGACTAAAATACCTTCATCTGGTTGTATGCGTATCACCAATTTATTGGCCTTGTCATTCATTCCCGCATCCTTGAAAATCAGATGATGGGGTGACTTAAAATGTATTACTACTTCCGTAACCTTGGTAGGCATCCGTTTAGCGGTGCGCACATAAAAAGGCACATCGGCCCATCGCCAGTTGTCAACAAAAAACTTAATGGCCGCATAGGTTTCGGTAGTCGATTCAGGAGCTACACCTTCCTCTTCCCGATACCCTTTTACTTTTTCTCCATCAATGGTTGAGGCAATGTATTGGGCTCGTATTGTGTTTTGATGTAGTGTTTCGGCATCCCGCATAATACGCAGGGATTTCAATGCCTTTACCTTCTCGTTTCGTATTTCCTCAGCATTGGCCCCGATGGGAGGTTCCATTACCACAAGTGACACTATCTGTAGTAAATGGTTTTGAAACATATCACGAAGCGCGCCCGATTTGTCATAATAGCCTCCGCGCTTTTCTACACCACCACTTTCGGCATTGGTAATCTCTACATGGTGAATGTAATTACGGTTCCATAACGGTTCAAAAATACTATTTGCGAAACGGGTTACCAGCAGATTTTGGACGGTTTCTTTTCCTAAGTAATGATCAATTCGATAAATCTGGGATTCCTTGAAATATTTATGCAGACCATCGTTAAGTTGCTTGGCACTCTCCAAACTATAACCAAAAGGTTTTTCGACAATCAATCGTTTCCAACCATTCGCTTCCGAAGACAAGTCCTGTTCGCAAATGTTCTTGGCTATCGCCTCATATAAACTGGGAGGCGTTGAAAGGTAAAATATGTAATTTTCATCTGTTTTATGTGCTTGGTTTAAGTCCGAAATACGACTCGCCAAGGCAGAATAATCGGTATCATAATCGTTTCCTAGGTCCGTATAAAAAATCTTATGTGCAAATGATTCGATTACCTCAGCGGCCTCCCCTTCGAAATCATTTTTCAGATACTTGCTCTCCAAAACAACCCGTTTTCTAAAGTCGGCATCCGAAAGATTGGATCTACTGGCTCCAAGTACCACAAAATGTTCTGGTAAATGACCGCCCTTAAACAAATTATAGATTGCAGGTACCAATTTACGGGCGGTGAGATCCCCCGATGCACCAAAAATAACAAGCATTTGATTTTCTGTCTTTTTCATTTATATACTTCTAGATATTATCTCTCCCAAGGGGTTGTTCTTATTTTTTAAATATAGGTAACCTCTTTGAGTTTCCAAGCCAAAGAGGATTAAAACTGAATATTTTCAGTTAATTTTGAATCAATCGATACCGACACTAACAAATCTTTAAAATACATGGAGCAAGCATACGATTTTGGTTTAATTGGCCTAGGGGTCATGGGACGTAATTTTATTCTTAATGTGGCCGATAATGGCTTTACAGCTTTCGGAAATGATTTGGATACGGAGAAAGTGAATGCATTGAAAGTAGAAGGCGGTGATTTGGAGCGAGTAAACGCTACCACGGATGTCGCCACCTTTGTAAAGGCATTGGCCCAACCAAGAAAAATAATGATGCTTGTACCCGCGGGTAAAATCGTAGATGCCGTCATTGAGGGGCTCTTACCCCATATTGACAAAGGGGATATCATTATAGATGGGGGTAATTCGTTTTTTACGGACACCGACCGGCGTGAGGCCTATTTAAGTGAAAAAGGTATTCACTTTTTTGGCGCAGGCGTATCAGGAGGTGCCAAGGGCGCACGAAAAGGTCCCAGTATTATGCCAGGGGGATCCAAGGAAGGCTATGCTGCCGTGCAGCCAATTTTCGAAGCAGTATCCGCCAAATACAAAGGCGAACCCTGTGTGGCGTATTTAGGCCCAAAATCGGCAGGAAACTACGTGAAGATGGTGCATAACGGACTTGAATACGGCCTTATGCAACTCACTTCGGAAATCTACGACGTGCTAAAAAAAGGAGGCGACCTCAGGAATGAAGAACTACATACCACTTTCAAAACGTGGAATGAAGGGCGATTGCAATCGTTCCTTGTAGAAATTACTTCTGAAATTTTTGAACAACAAGATGAATTCAGCGATGGTCAACTAATTGACCAAATATTGGATAAGGCCAAACAAAAAGGTACCGGCAAGTGGACTTCTCAGAACGCCATGGACCTTGGCATTCCCGTACCCTCTATCGACATTGCGGTAAGCATGCGTGAAATATCAGCCCTGAAAAGCGAACGCGTACAAGCAGACGATTTGTACGATAGACCCACCGTTGCATCAATGGATAAAGATGCGCTGAAAAAAATGACAGAGGAGGCGCTTTACTTCTCTTTTATCATTACTTATGCCCAAGGTCTACACCAATTGGCCGATGCTTCCAAAGAGTATGGGTATGATGTTGATATAGCAACTATTGCAAAAATATGGCGGGCGGGCTGTATCATCAGGGCCGGACTTTTAGCGGATATCACTGAAGCGTTTAAGGCAGACGCATCTTTGCCCAATTTATTATTATCCCCATCCTTTATCGAGAAAGTGCGGGCTACGGTTGGTTCAGCGCGAAAGCTAGTTGCATATGGAGCAACAAATGGTATTCCACTGCCTGGTGTCTCTAATTCGTTGACCTATTTTGATGCTTATACTTCTTCAAGGTTGCCGCTTAATTTGATTCAAGCACAACGAGATTATTTTGGGTCCCACACCTATGAACGTTTAGACAAAGAGGGTATTTTTCATACCGAATGGGAAGAATAACAATCTGTATTCAACGCACACCATGGGGATATTAAATTTCATTGTAACCGATTATTTTGTCTAAAACCAAGTATTGTATTTATGTTATAGAGCTTTCGAAAAAAGTATATACAGAAGATAGACGTTTTCGTGAAGCCAATCCACAGTTCAATGGGGTGTTGCAATGCCTATATGTAGGAATGACCAGCAAAACTCCCAAAGAACGTTTTGAACAACATAAAACGGGGTACGTTAATAAAAAAGGACACAAACTTTCCGCTAGAATTGTTCAAAAATACGGGATGTACCTTCGTTCGAGTCTGTATCAGCATATTTCACCCTTATCGACAAGGGCAGAAGCCCTTAAAATGGAAGAGACCTTGGCCTTGGAACTCCGTAGGAAGGGATATGCGGTTTGGTTCAATTGAACTTCTAAAGAAAGTGCTTCCTCCCAATGCCCCGATGATTCTTAAGACCATTGTTTTCTGTCTTATTCGATCGCTAAATCAAAGCTACACTGTCAGTCCAAGCCTGTCGAGGACCCACTTTAAGGGGATTCGACCTGATATGGGTGCTTTTTCGCTTTAATTAGGAGCCTTTCCATAATTTAAAAAATCGATATCTTTAGAGAGGTGCCCAATTGACGAGCATCAACGAATGCTAAACAAAAGATTATGGAAGGACTCATTATGAATTACCCACTTACTACAAATACCATTCTTGAATATGGAAATAGTGCCTTTCATCACAAAAAAGTAATAAGTCATCTGCCAAATGGGAAGCGTCATGAATATACCTTTCGCGATTTATACCAACGTTGTAAAATGCTTGCCAATGCGCTCACCCAAAAATTGGGTATTACCAAAGGTGATATGGTGGGTACTTTTGCTTGGAACCACTACCAACACCTTGAACTATATTATGGCATTCCCGGAATAGGTGCTGTTTGCCATACCATCAATATTCGATTGTCGTCCCAGCAAACCGAATTTATTATCAATCATTCAGAAGACAAGGTCATTTTTGTTGATGCAACGCTGGTTCCTTTATTGGAAAAAATAGCCGATAAATTAGAAACTGTCGAGCATTACATCATCATCAACGCACCTGAAGATTTCACCACCACATTGCCAAACATTATTCACTATGAGGCCCTTTTGGAAGGCCAATCAACCGTTTTTGAATGGCCCCATATCGATGAAAACGATGCCTGTGGTATG
>CALIIC010000006.1 GCA_938020445.1 uncultured Flavobacteriaceae bacterium
CGTGCAGGCTCATGGGAATGCGTATGCAACAAGATAGGATGGTTATAGGGATCTATCTCGGCAATAAAAGTAGTCATGGCCTTCCTTTGGGCATCGTTTTGGGCAATTGGCGTAAAATCGGCAGGACCGTTTTCCTCTCCCAGATTAAATTTCAGGGCCAAATGGTGGCCAAAACGCGCCATTAACTCCCGCAAGTACAACTGCCGCAACGGCCCGGTATCCCCATTGTCCAACATCGTTTCATTCTCCGTTTCCTGGACTACCATATGCAACATCAACCCCTTTGATTGCATATGCTGAAACACCATCTCCCATTGGGCCAGCTTACTCACATCAAAGCGACTAAAGTCTTCTGGGTCTGTATAAGGCCAAACATCCTTCCCATCTCCTTTGATGTTCATTGTCAAAAAATAAACAACATTCATTCCCTTGGAGGATAAATAATTCAACGCGCCGACCAAGCCTTTCCCTTTCCCGTCTTGCCAGGTGAGATCACCCTCCTTCCAGTCCTTCAAGTGTGGTTGGAAGCTGTGGATGGTATCGTTGGTGCTGGCCTCCCCATCCTCATTGGAGCTTTGCATACGATAGGTGCCATCAAAATCCTTAAAAGCAAGCAGGTTCTCCGGACTGTCGGCCCCACCTTTGATCCAATAGTCGCCCTCTTCTCCGAACCTGAAATAGCCGTTCGACGTTACCAATCGGCCTTTACTTCTAAAGTCTGGCGCCTGTTTATCCGTTGGCATCACCATAAAAGCACCTTCCCCATTTGTTATTTCCACTATGTCCCCCTGATATGAATCGCCTTTCAAAGCGATTGAATCTCCTTGTTGCAAGACGGCGGCGTAGGTCCATTCCCCTAGTTTATCAGGGGTAAAACGGACTTGCCAAACCCCACCGGAATCGGCACTTGTTTCTCCTGCATTGCCATCCGCAGCGTAAAAACCACGAATTGTATAGTTGGTTTCGGCATGTTTAAACGTTACTTGCAACCGATAATTCAAAAAAGGATTTTCTTCGGCAGCTTCCGATGTTTCAGGCCCTTCAAAAGACAAGGTAACGGTATGCCATTGCTGGTGGCTCGCCAATACCACTTCTTCTTTTTTCTCCTCATTACAGGAGGTAAACAGGAATACCAGACTAAGAAGCGGTAATAGGAGGTTGTGATTTTTCACAGTTTCAGGTTTTGGATGATTTTAAAAAGAGGCTGGCGCAAAAAAGCGTCCAGCTTAGAATACTTCCTTCTACGATTCTTTGAAACAAACCAATAAAAGGGCCTTCGGGGTTTCCAAATAAAAATACTACAAAAGCCAATGCAACGCTACCACAAATGAGTGAAACTACTGGTAATTTTGATGTATCCCCTTTTTTTCTCAATTCAACTCCTATTCCAAGCAAACAAAAAGGCACTACTACATAGGTCAACAAGCCCATCGTGTTATGTATCAGCTGGGAAATAGAGGGGTTTTCCGGATCTAAAACACAGCCCAAATCACAAGGAAAATAGGCCGTCACCACTGTACCAACGCCGTAAAAAAGAGCAAACAGAACAAAATACACCTTTAATTTTAAGCTATTCGGAAAGCCCATAGGAGCCAAAAAACCAAAGCTCGCCAACAACAGGCCCGAAATCATAAACACCTTTTGTAGGCTACCGGCATTGGGTATCCCCGCGGCATAACTCTCGCTTATAAATTGCGATATAGGATCATAACCCTCGATTTGCAATCCTCCCCAAATACTCGCACCTATAAAAAGAAGTGCACCGAGAAACCCCAATAAAAAAAGTATGAATCGCATAGAATCAAAATTTAGTTTCCCCAAACCCTAGTCCAAAGTGCCGCTAAAAGCTGTTTGGCATCCGTATCGAATTTGGGTGTTTCTTCCACAGAGATTCCGGTCGCTATGGGAATCAACTCATAACTGAACACAAACTGTGTTTCCTTAGGATCGATACTTAGTAGTCCGAATCGCAGATCGTTGAAAAATATCCGATCTTCTTTCTTGCTAATCGTATACCAACCTTCCGCTATGGCAATCAAACGATTCACCTTATCATTTGTTTTCAACGCTCCCAACAAATGGTGGTTCTTGGGATAGGCTTTAAATTCAATTTCCTTAGAATCGAAGAACGAATAATTCCCGATCAGATAGGCATCCCCTGCATCTATATTGGCTGTCCATAGCAAGGAATTCATAGGGGTAGGTCTAGTATCAATTTGCTTATACGCGATACCTTGTTCGCTCAGGCTCTTGGTGAACTTGTTATAGGCGACCCATTTGAGCAAGAGGGTGATGGCCAGATAACTACTGCTCACCAGTAACCCCAATCGGTTGTACTTTCGTCTTTTTGCAGACGTACGTTTGTAACACATTGCCAACACCACAAACACTAAAAATGGAACCGTATATAACGGATCGATCACGAAAATATTCTGAAAGGCCAAGCGCGTGTTAAACGGCCAGAACAACTGTGTACCCCAAGTAGTAAATGCATCTAGGACAGGGTGCGTGAACAAGCCCCAAAAGAATAGCCAAGACCAGTCTTTCCAGCTGGCCTCCTTGCCGCGATGCAGTTTCCATACCAGCCACCCGAATAAGGGTGCGAACAGTACGCTAAAAACAATCGAATGGCTAAAACCTCGGTGCCATTCAATAGCGGTCACCGTATCGGTCACGGATCTGGCCAAAACATCCAGGTCTGGAATAGTCCCCGCAATCGCCCCGTATAAAAGGGCCTTATTACCGACTTTTTTTCCCAACACCGCCTCCCCTACCGAAGCGCCTAATACAATTTGCGTAAGTGAATCCATTTGTCAAGTTCAAGTTCAAATATCAAGTGCAGGCATCAAATTCAAAACCAATTATCACTGAGTACTGCCTACTGAATACTGATTACTACCCACTGGTCGAGGCTTATTTCATTCCTCTTGGTCTTGGTACTTGCACTTTATTTAGTCCACAATCCCCATTTTCTTCAATAGAAATGAGGCGTTCATATTCTGGCAAATGCCTTCCTTGAATCGATAGTCGAAATGCAATTCGTTATCGATGATCTCTGCGTCAAAATAATGATTTCTAATCTGGGGCCAGTCATCGGCCGCAGCACAAAGGCTTAAATCATGTGTGGCAATGATTCCGGTAGATTTAGAACCGACCAGACGTTCCACGAACTTTCGCGACCCCTTGGCTTTATCGGTACTATTGGTTCCTTTCAAAATCTCATCGAGTACAATGAAATAATGATCCTTTTGAATTTCATCTACAATAAACCGCAACCGCTTCAATTCAGAAAAGAAGTACGATTCATCATCAGTCAACGAATCGGTGGTTCGCATGCTTGTGATCAACTTTATGGGGGCATATTCTGTCTTCTTTGCACAAACAGGTAAACCAACGTTGGCCATAACGATTTGAAGCGAAACTGTTCGTAAAAAAGTACTTTTCCCTGCCATATTCGCCCCGGTAATAATAAAAAATTGCTCGCTGTCAATCTCAAAATCGTTGTAGACACTCTTTTCGGGAGCCAATAAAGGATGCCCTGCTTGGGTGGAATGCAGAATAATTGCGGTATCGACTATTGCCGGAAAAGTATAGGTCGGATGATTAAAACTAAAATTCCCCAAGCTATTGTATGCATCAAAAAAGGCCACGGTATCGAACCATTCTTCCACCGCCGTTCCGTAGGTCGCGACCCATTGTTCTATTTGATAACTGTAATGCAAGCCTCTTAGGAAATATCCATTGGCCAAAATCAAGTAAAAGACATTATTGTTCTTATCAAGGCCATTTAGCAGTTTTGAAAACTTTTGAAGTACCTGCGAAGTTTTCTCTTGCTCGTTGACGACCAACGCTTGTTTCAATTTCAACAATTCCGAGGTAAAAGGCTGTTCTTCTATCAACACCAAGAGTTTGTTGTACTGCCGAAATGTGCTGTGAATTTTCGAGGCATGTCTCCCCAGCTTACCTATTTTCTTAGTAAAAATACTTGAAACACCCAAGCCAACGAATACCCATAAAAAAGGAAAAATACCGGAAATAATTCCGAGAAAATAGAGTGCAAGAAGTACCATGGAGACACCAGAAAACGCTATGGGAAACCAACGCATGATCTTTGGGATAAAAGACTGGTAATTGCCGAGCCAAGTAG
Organism: uncultured Flavobacteriaceae bacterium; assembly: GCA_938020445.1. GTDB lineage: Bacteria > Bacteroidota > Bacteroidia > Flavobacteriales > Flavobacteriaceae > Pelagihabitans. The sequence continues at coordinate 4,148 of CALIIC010000006.1, forward strand.
TAATCGAATGTGTACTGGTCTCAGTCTTGGTGAGCCCTGCGATGGCCGAAAAAACTTGTCGCCATTCAGGGATCTTAGCCAATTCTTTGATCGCTTCCTGTTTTTGAACAATAGCTTCAATTGCATTTGACAGCAGAAGCCTTGCCAGGGTAGCGCTTCCCTGTTGCAAGGCGGTCCTATTTAAATACTGGTAGAAAGAGCCTTTGCCAAAAAGATCAACATCCTGACTATAGAAATGCTCGGGGTTCTTAAATTCGTTTCCTTCCGCAAGGTGGTGAAAATCCCTTTTTAATACCCTGATCTCTGTTTCATTGAGATTTGAAAGTGCTTTTAATTTGTCTCTCTTGTATTGAAGGTCTGTATGGCGAGATACCAAAAAAAGGAAGACCGCAATACCAAGAATAAGGTATGCGACCAACCACTTCGTATGACCAAAAAGGAAGTAGACGCCAAAAGCAACGGCGCAAAAAACAAACAATCGCAGCATGCTAGAAACTAATAATCGCTCCTTGACCCTTGCCAATTGTTTATTGTACTTGGTGAGCTGATCGGAATAAAATTGTTGGAGTTCCTCCATAGGGCCTTTGCTTCTTCTTGGAGCGCAAAGATAGCTTTTTAGTTCAGGTCTTAATAAGGGAATTAAGCAATGCTATCTGCCCCATGTGATAAACATCATGCTGTGAAATACCGATGAGCAGCGATTCAAAATCATACCCTTTCCCTGGCACTTTCTTTTCTAAAAGTTCCTCATTGGAATTTTCCAAAATATGCAGTATATCGGTATGTGTATGCCGTATCGAAGCCTTAAGCAGCTCCCATTCCGTCTCATTATTGATGTGTACGGGAGTCCAGTCATCTGCGCTATCCATCTTAATATCAAAACCGGCATCCCCTTCTAATTTTCTCAAAACAAAAATGCGCCAATTGATCATGTGTTGTACCAAAACCGCCATAGATTTGGTTCCCATAGGCTTTGTATTTACTTTTTCCCAGTCAAGCGCTTCCAACTTGTTCATCACGGCAACACCATACCAAGGTTCGCCCTCAAAACCTTCTTTTAAATTCGTTATAATTTTTGACAAAGTCTGTTCCATGGGATACTTATAAGGCGT
>CALIIC010000007.1 GCA_938020445.1 uncultured Flavobacteriaceae bacterium
TGCCCAGTAGGCATTTTTCCATTCCGTGGGAGCCAATGACAATTCACAAAGAGCTGCTTTCCCAACTTTTCGTTCTACGGCCGGGGCAATGACCAAGGGAGCAATACCAATCGTTAGTTCAGATAAGCGTACAGATGCTTCTACAGAGGCGAAGGTATAATCACAAGCAGCCGCGATTCCGACACCACCACCAACAGTTTTGCCCTGAATGCGACCAACAATGACCTTTTTACAGCTGCGCATGGCGTTGATGAGGTTGGCAAAACCGCTAAAAAAGACTTTGCCTTCTTCCAGGTTTTCGATGGCCATCAATTCGGAGAAGGAGGCACCGCCACAAAAGGCACGGTCGCCTTCCGATTTTAAAACAATTACCGTAATCTCCTGATTTTCGGATAGTATCTTCAATTCGGCGATGAGTCTGTCCAACAATTCCGCCACAAAGGAGTTTCCTGCCGGATGGCCGAATTCAACCGTCGCTACTTTATTGGTGATGCTCGTGTAAAGACTTCCGTTTTGTCTGTCAGTGCCCATATAGTATAGTTAAAAAGAAAAGGACAAAGCATCCTTTTTCGATTTCTTCTTGTTGAATTTCAAAATTAGGTGTTTTGTAACAAGGGCCGAAATTTTCTACGAAACTTCCATATCAAAGCACCCCCCCTGACGGCCATCCATACGATAAAAGCAATCCATATTCCCAAGAGACTCCAGTTCATATATTTCCCTAGGAAAAGTGTGGGCACAAAGCCTAAAAATGTGGCTGCCAAAAGGGTATTTCGCAAGTATTTCATTTCTCCCAACCCTTTGAACAAACCATCAAAAACAAAGGCAATCGCGTTCATGGGTAGCCCTAGTATCAATATAAAAAAGATACCATAGAAGGTCTCTAAAACCACTGTTTCATTTGAAAATATACGGCCGATAGGGTAGTAAAACAGAAATCCGAGCAATACTAGGAGACCACTTACGCAAATACCGTATAGTATAATTTTTCTGGCAAGACCCCATAAGCCCGTATAGTCTTTGGCACCTAGCAGGCGCCCGCCCATGATATTGCCGGCAGCGCCGTAGCCGTCGATAAAGAAGGCCGCAAAGAGCCAAATATTGATGGCGATGGTATGTGCCCCTATAAAACGGTCGCCCAAGGCGGTGGCTTCCCGAACCGCCAGAATCAATGCCGTATTCAAGGCCAAGGCGCGCACAAAGAGGTTCAGGCTCATACCGATCAACCTTTTGAGTTCTGGATGCCAAGGACGCTGCAGTCGCAAACTAATATCGGTCTTGGTGATCAAGAGCACAAAAGCCATTACGGCCATGATACCCTGTGCGATCAAACTTGCCCAAGCGGCCCCTTCGAGATACATGGGCGCTATAAAACCTTCAACACCATAAACGAGTATAAAATCAAGGAATACATTCAAAACCGCCCCAACAAGGGCGATCATCATGGGCCAAAAAGTGTTTTGCAAGCCTCGAAAAATACCCATCACCGCAAATACGAAAAGCGTCAAAGGAAACCCCCAAACACGAATGGAGTAGTAACTAACGCAATATGCAAGAATTTTACCCGAGGCGTTCAATAATTGAAAAATCTCTTCGACCACAAAAACGGTGGACAGCAGTACTAAAATGCTCAAGGCAATGTTCAAAAAGATGGCCTGAGCAGGGAGTGCCTTTACTTCCGCCAATCGCCCAGCGCCCAAGTATTGCGATATAATGGCTGAAATGGCACTTCGGGTCTGCCCCAGAATCCAGATGAGCATTGACAGAAATGATCCCACGATACCGGCTGCGGCCAAGGATTCGAGCCCGTCAACGGAAATGTTCCCTACTATAGCGGTATCTGTAATAGATAATAAAGGCTCGGCAATACCGGCAATCGTAGCCGGAATGGCCAATTTGTTGATGCTCTTAAAATTGATGGCGACTTCCACGGTTTGTCCTAATTAGAATACCAATTCGTAGCAATGAAAAGGATGCTCACTTTGTTTGGGAAAGAAAACATCGCCCAGTTTTTGATATCCTCGTGTCTCGTAAAACGTTTGATTCCGTTTGTTCCGACTGAAGGTATCGAGACGAACCGATGCGAACCCTTGCGCTTTTGCCCGTTTTTCGGCAAAATCCATTAGTTTTTGGGCATATCCCTTTCCCTGTTGGGAAGGATGAATGCATAGGCGGTGGATGTATACATTGTTTCCGTTGGGCGTACCCCATTTGATCGGAATATACTCGTCGTCCATCACGACAGAAATTACGAGGGTACCACAGATGTTTCCATCAATTTCAAGCACGAACAATTCGTTGCGTTCAAGGTCTTTTTCGAAAGCAGCTTGGGAAGGGTAGTGTTCGTTCCATTGATAAATACCATTTTTGATCATATGGGCGGCGCAATCCTTGGTTAAGTTCATAATATCAGGGATTTCCGATATCTTTGCGGTGCGAATCATAAACAGGTTCAATTAAGTTGTAAATTTAGAGTATAATTTATCAATAGAAGGTTATGAAAAACATTCTTGTTCCTATCGGTACCAACCCGGATTCAGATGCCACCTTACAGTACGCTGTAGATTTTGCCTCAGCGATCGGCGCAAAGATATTTGTGATGGAAGTTTTTAGTGTTAGCTCTAAAGCGGGCGGCCTATCGAACATTGGTGAGAAAGTTGCCAAGAATAGCAAGGAACATGTTAAGGAAGTGATTGAAAAGATCGATTCTAAAGATGTAGAAATAAAGATAGCGACCTACAATGGCGATATTGTGGATGGGCTGAAGGATATTGATAAGGAACTTGGTATTGATCTCATTATCTTGGCACCTTATAGCAACGATATTAAGGAGGAATTATATCTAGGGAATACTACGGGCAAGATTATTAAAAGAACCGATATTCCTACGCTGATCGTCCCGAAGGGAACTACTTTGCGACCCTTAAAGAACATTTTAACGGCTTTCAAATCGGGCGTGCTTAAAAGAAAGCGCATCTTAGATCCCTTGATGGCCTTCAAGAACAAGTTTGATGCCGCGGTAAATTTACTTCTGGTAAAAACACCGGGTTATACCGATGATGATTTAAAGGTCGATACGGCCTTAATGGATATAAGTTCGCAATTAACCATCACTGAAAACCCCACGACCTATCTTGGGGTATTGGAACATTTTCAATCACAACGTCCAGACCTGCTTTGTGTTTTTCGACGAAAGCGCGGTTTCTTTAAAATCCTATGGGAAAAAAACACCATATTGAAGGCAGAGTTTTATGCGACGATACCCGTGTTGGTTTTAAGTGTGAAGAAAGATTAAGGTCATT
>CALIIC010000008.1 GCA_938020445.1 uncultured Flavobacteriaceae bacterium
AAATGAATAGTCAAATACCTGAAAATTGTTCCAATGAAATATGCAGAATACCATATCGAGAATCAAATCGTGGAAGTTTATAATAGCTTCAGCGGCGTTGAATCAGTTCATTTAAACGGAGAAGAGATATCAAAAGGTTACTCGTTTTTTGGAAGAGACCATTTCTTTAAAATTGGTGATGACAACTATATGGTGCGTCCTGCACTTTCGTGGCGCAATATAACCGGAGTCACCATTTTTCTATATAAGAACGGTTTGCCCTTGATTTTAGAGAATCAATTTGCGCGCGGAGTAAGAAATAGAAAATCGAGAGTCAGACTTATTTTAGGTTTGGTAATCGGCCTGGTGGGCGGATTCGTATTCGGCTTTACTTTGACCAAATTGATACAATGGTTGGGTGCTATCGTCTAGTATAAATCATTTTTACCGCCCAGGCTGTTCAATCTACCGTTCACCATAAATCAATGTGTATTCCAATAACAACCAACTACTTTTAAACCATCAACAAAAAATACAATAACTATGACGAACCTATTTCCCAATCCTCAGAAAAAACACAGTAATGCGGCATTGATCGGGATGCTATTAATGGGCCTATTTTTTGTGGCCTTGGTGACCGTGGGAATAACAATCGCAGCTCATGCGTTTGGCGATGGCAGTGCGTATAGCACTGGCTACGAACTGGGCCGAATGATAAAGGGATCTTTTGCCCATAGCTCCTTTAAAAATGGCTTGGGAATCGGTACCATTATTGCCATGCTTGCCTCTTGGGACAGAAACAGATCAATTAGATGGGCAGTATTACATGCCATTTTGGGGTGGGGATATGTAGTGTATTTCGCAATTACCCGAAAGTCCAAGAGTCAACGTTGAATTGCCCTAAAAAATAAAAACAACCTTCTAAGAACAAAACAAAATGATCACACTTTTAAAGTTACTTATTGCACTGGTCTTTACCCTTTTATTACAGTAAAACCGAAACCAAAGATGACGATTCCAAATCCATGTGGAATTGAAATGAATTTCCAAAAGGAATTCTGCTATATTTGAATCGTACCGATAGCTCAAAATGAAGAAATTTTTAACCAAACATGTTTTTTGGGTCCTGCAAATTTTGGGATGGGGTAGCTTGGGTTTGTTTGTAATCGCTGTAAATAATAGTGCCAAGAACAATTTGGTTTTTTTAGTGACTCTTTTCGGCTTTATGGTCGTGGGTATCGGTATTACATCAATAACAGGATGGTTTTTTCGACGCTTTGTAAATCTAAAGGAGTTCAAACCCGTTGATTTCTTTAAGATTCTATTGATTGTTATTCTCACTTCCCTTGTGTTTCCCTTTGTTTCCTATTGGTCGGGTTATGCCCTAGGAAAGGCAATGCGGTGGGTTGTTGAAGATGGGGCCGACCTTTTTGAGAAACCAAAAGAACGGTACCACTGGTACGAGATACGTCAATATGTGGGGTATATGGTCATCGTTACCGGATGGACGGTTTTTTACTTCGTTATTAAGGTTTTACGACAAGCCAACAACCAACGCGTAAATCGTCTGGAACTTCAAAAAAAGGTAAAGCAAGCGCAGTTGAACACGCTTAAGGGGCATATCAACCCACAATTCATGTTCACGTCCCTAAACAATATCAAAGGTTTAATGTTGGAAGACGTTTCCAAATCAAGAAACATGCTCACCAAGCTTTCGGAAATGTTACGCTATTCGTTGACCAAAAACAATGTAGATACGGTGCTGTTGGAAGAGGAATTGGAAATGGTCGAGAACTATGTTTCCCTATTACAGATCCAATACCAGGATCGCTTTCAAATACAGTATACGATCCAAAAAGAAGCTTTGAAAATGGAGATTCCCCCTATGTTGGTGCATAATGTTGTGGAACATGCTTCCAAAAATGGTATTTTGATGCGACGAGAAGGCGGGGAGATTATTTTAAAAGCAATTAAGGAGCAAGAAACAATTCAGATCGCCGTAGCGCATTCAGGATCCAATGGTAATACCAAGGAAGCAGATCAGTTAAAAAACAAGCTTACCCACCGGCTGCGACTGATGTACGGTGAAACGGCCCAGTTTTTAGAAGATTTTACACACGAAGGAACACGCTACCTGATTACTTTACCACTCAAGCCTTTGAATAGGATAACGGAAGTTGCTTTCAAAGAAGACGAACATGCAGATTGAAAAAAGAAATAGAACTCGCTTATTTTGGTTACTGCAATTAGTGGGGTGGGGCGTGGTGAACGTAACAATCTTTATTTTCCCATTTGATTTCAGTTTTGAATATAAGATATTTTCTTTTGTAATGGCCTCGCTCAATGGTATTTTGGCAACCAGTTTCTTTCGGTACATTCTTTTGAAGCGCATCGAAAATATACTTGCCAAACAGAATTTATTGAAAGTCTTGGTGGGGATGTTTTTAGTGAGTCTTCTTTATTTTGGACTGAATTATGGCAGTGAAACCATCTACGAAAGGGTTTGGGACCGCACACCGGAAGAAATTAAATTCATAAAGGAAAAAGTAAATTGGATTTCTTCGGTTTTTGGAACGTTTCTCAGTGTTTTTGGGTGGACATCGATTTATTTCTCAGTAAAGTTCCTGTTTAAATACAATCAGAACAAACTAGAAGAGCTAGAGTTGAACACGACACTGCGAGAGGCACAATTAAATACCTTAAAGGGCCAGGTAAATCCACACTTCATGTTTAATAGTCTAAATAATATTCGAGGTTTAATGCTTGAGGATGTTTCCAAATCGCGCGATATGATTACAAAACTCTCCGAGATGCTGCAGTATGCGCTGGTAAAGAATACCGTAGATGCTATTCCGTTAGACGAAGAATTGGAAATGGTAGACAACTATATAGCACTTTCAAAAATACAAATGGAGGACCGCTTGCAGTTTGAAAAAGATATTGAGAAAGATACACGGCATATCATGATTCCCCCGATGATTATTCAGCTGCTGGTAGAAAATGCCGCGAAACACGGCATCTCAAACCTAAAAGAAGGCGGTATAATTTCGTTGGTTACTTCTAAAAATGAACACGAGCTGTTAATCAAGGTTACCAACACCGGAACATTACAGATTTCCAAAGATTCTACACAACTAGGATTGCAAAACATTCGGCAACGGTTGCGATTGCTTTATGGCACAAAGGCTACTTTTTTATTGGAGGAAATAGATTCCAAAGTGGTCGCTACCATCAAAATACCAATAATATGAGCACAATAAAGACTGTTATCGTTGAAGACTCCCGTTTGGCAAGAAACGAATTAAAGGAACTTATCAAAGGCCATTCGGAACTTGAGTTGGTCGGGGAGGCCCAAAATGTAGATGAGGGTTTTGAACTGATTCAAAAATGCAAACCTGATCTATTGTTGTTAGACATTAACATGCCCGAAAAAGATGGCTTTGAGTTGTTAGAGATGCTCGATGAGGTTCCCATAACGGTTTTTACCACTGCGTACGATGAGTATGCGATCAAATCGTTTGAATATAATGCCCTTGATTACCTTCTAAAACCGATTAACGAAAAACGTTTTGCCTTGGCGGTCGAGAAAGTTAAAGGCATGATGGCAGGAAATCCTGAAGAAGAAGCACCCGTTGAAAAACGCCTTACGGGAAATAGCCAAATTTTCATCAAGGATGGTGAAAAATGCTGGTTGGTGAAAGTCGGTGATATTTCACATTTCGAAATTGTAGGGAATTATACCCGGGTATTTTTTCAAGATCAGAAACCAATGCTCTACAAATCCTTGAATCAAGTGGAAGAAAAATTACCTGCAAATTATTTTTTTCGACCGAACCGGCAGCAGATCATTAACACAAACTTTATTGCACGTGTAATTCCGTGGTTCAATGGCACGCTAAAACTCGAAATGCAAAATGGAGAAGAGATTGAAGTTTCGCGCAGACAGTCATACCTGTTCAAAGATAAGATGAGCCTCTAATAATCAGTTTTTTATAGCGCTTTTATTAGATAAAAAGTTGAGCCTCTAACCCTTGGGAACTCTAGTATTGATGGGGTTTCCCTCATTATTTTGTTCAACGAAATAAGTTCATAACGAAACAAAATCAAAGCTGTTTGTAAGAATAGTTCGATTGTTAAAAACTTTTGTTTTTGTTTACTTTAACTTTCCTTATTTTCGTTATAGATATTCGAAAAACAACTTTCTTCAATGTCTAAACAAACAGATTCCTGAGAACAATCTGTGCGTTTTCTTCAGCTATATGAAAAGGCTAGTGTTCCCCCAGAGCAGTTGCATATTTATTTATATACATTATTGGCATGAAGTGCGCAGAATACTATTTGGACAATCACAAAATTGAAATTCACTATTCTTTTTTAGGAACAGAATGCATCTTGGTAAACGGAAGAAAAATTTCCGAACATCGTTTTAGCAGGAAAAAGCCCCATCAATTTGTATTGGGAAAAAACAGCTACGACGTTTTTTCCAAATTGGATATTGCAGGACCTTCCGGCCGGGATTTTGAAATCTTCAAAAACGGATGCGCCGTTTCCCTTGTCAATTTTAAATCTCAAAACTCAAAAGCGCTGTTGTTTTTAACTGTTGTGTTAGGCCTTGGTTTTGGATATGTTTTTGGTAGCCTTTTATACCAGTGGTATCCAGTAGATTTAAGTGGTTTATACCAATTCATTCAATCGCTCTCATAACGGTTTTATCGTTATTTTAAATCGGAGACCGCTACGCGAACCCCTTCACTGTGACTGCTGAACTCGGGAGCATACATACTTTGAATCGTAGTAATACCATTGCTGAATTCGCCGGCGTTATTTGCGCGCACATCATATTCAAAAACATACACTCCTTTTGGTAAATAATCAAAAAAGAAGTTTGTGCTGGCATCTTTAGTACTTTCATAGTACCCTAGACCATCTTGCCATTTGTACTTTGAAATAACATTGATAGGTTCAAAACCTGCCGCCCGCATGTCTTTCATATGCACAAACTCCATAGCGCGATCGGCCCGCAGTTCAATCCGTACACGAATTAAATCTCCCACTTTTAAGGTCGTTTTATCCGTAATTTCCTTAATTTCTTCTCCGGTCGCTGTATTGGTCTTCAAGAACAATTTCTTTTTCAATTTTAAGGGGGTCTCCGCACTACTGATCTTATCAAGGTCTTCAAAATACTGCCAGTAAAGGGCACCCCAGGCGATGCCTTCTCCTTTCTTATCTAATTGAACCTCGGCCATGGCCGGTTTTATTTCATTCCCGTTCCATGCTGTTTTGTAGTAGCCGGTACCAGCCTCTACCCGCACATTTTCCAGTTTGGAAGGAGTTATTTTTTCACCTCCTATCAAGACTTCTACCGCCTCGCTTACCGAAAGCCAGTCGCTTCCCTGCAATAGCAATGCATATACCGCCTCGGTGGTGGCCTTGGTGGTACGCCATTGATTTGTTTGCTTATTTTTAAGCAACCAGATTTTTAGATTGTCAATGGTCTCTGTATTGTTCTGAATTTCTGAAAAAGCTTCGATCAGGAGCGCTTGGGTTTCTATTGGTGCCTGATACCAATACCAAGAAGCCGTGTTTTCTTTCCAGTACATTCCCAGTTCCTCCGAGTTGATACTGTTTTCTTCCAAAGATCGTAGAATGAGACGTGCGTTTTTGGCATCGTCCATACGGTGTAGAACCAGTGCCAGCATTCCTTGGGAATACAAGGTTTTGTTCATCCAGTACTTTTGGGCCTGCCCTTTGTAATAAGCGGCAACCTTCGCTACCCTCGAAGCAATCTTATACTCCTTAAAGAAGCTGCGCATATACAGGTAATATATCTGCGTGCGGCTAAGATGATCATCATTAATGTTCGATGCATTGCGCTTCATCAGGTCGTATTCTTTTAGGAATTCCTGATCCAAGTAAGCAATGGCTTTTTTAAGCATTTGTTCTTGGCCCTTATTAGCATCCTGGGTGACTGACAATTTCTTCAGGTGCCCCATACCGGAAGCGATGTGCTGAGTGATAAATCTACTGGAAGGTCCACCGGAAAACCAAGACCAAGCTCCGTTCGATTTTTGATTGCTTTGTAATTTTCGAAGAGCGTTCGCCTGTTCGTTTTTCATTTTATCCAAATTGAAAAGCAGTGCAATGCGTTTTTTCTGCTCCGTTTCAGACTGGGCATCTCTAAGCCAAGGCGTTTCTTGGATCAACAAGGATTTTAATTCCTGGTTCTTTTCTAGATTGCTTAACAAAGCATCGGAGTTACGCCATTGGTCAAAAACTTCCTGTATACGTGGGTTGCCATTTGCGATATGGCTTGCCAGGCTATTGGCATAATACCTAGAGAATAGTTGCTCGCTACATTCATGCGGGTACTCCATCAGATAGGGGAGTGCCTGTACGGCATACCATGCCGGGTTTGAAGTAATTTCCAAGCTTAGCTTGTGATGCTTGAGCGTTTTCGAAGTAGTTGTTTGCAGCTTGTCCAGTACAAATGTTTTGCGCTGATTGCTGCGCACCCACATAGGCAAGGTTTCGGTAACCAACATACGATTGGTGAGCACGGGCAGTAGGTTTTGCTCGCCGTCGCTGTAATCGCCTGCTTTGGCAACCACTTTATATTGTACGGCCTGCAAGTCTTCAGATATCTTTAGGCGCCATGATACCTGTGTATTTCCAAGTGAATCAACAATAAAATTCTGAGGCGCCTTTTCGGTTATCATAAGGTCGCTCGAAATCTCTTTTCCGGAAACCGCATCGATCAATTCCAATTTTGCCTGCCCATTCAGTTTTTTGTCCGTAAGGTTGGCAATTTTGGTGCTGATGACTATTTCGTCCCCTTCCCGCAAAAAGCGTGGTGCATTGGGAACGACCATTAATTCCTTTTGGGTAACCGTCTGTAAGGTGCTATAGCCGCTTTCCAATGTTTTGGTATGGGCCAATAGCTGCAAGTTCCATTTGGTGAGTGCCTCGGGTGTCGTAAAGCTAAAAGAAACGTTCCCTTCCTTGTCCGTTTGTAATTGGGGAAAGAAAAAAGCGTTCTCTTGTAGATTTTTTCTGATTTTAACGGCATCTGAGTTTTCGAGACCGCCGTCTTTATCGCCGTCTTTTCCGGTAGCCCGATTTTCTTCGGCCCTGTTGGCTTTGTTTTCGGGGCTGGCCGTTTGTTCTTTTGCTACGATGCCGGATGCCATTCCGCCGACAGCATCTTCCAAAGATTCTTCCATGTCCATTTCGCTGGCGGCCATTTCTATCGTAGCCTGCGGCGCAGCCGTCCGCGCCATTTTGCGGAAGCGTTTTCCATACCGATTGCCTTGCCCAAAATAAAATCCAAACCAATTGAACGAATCAAAATATTGGGTGTGATAGCTGTACAGGTTTCGGTCGCCATAGTGCACATTAAAAGAATCGGTACCAAAGCCGTATTGCCCTTGAACATAGAGGTTGGTGTAGTAATACGGCCTGTAAATCGGGTCGAAACTCCAATAATGACCTCTGAAGCTGTCTAAAGAAGCATCGTACATGCTGGCCAATATCTCGGCCGTGACTTTTTCACCTTTGCTGCCTTTTATTTTAAAGGACCAGGTTTCATCGGTTCCTGGCTGCAGTTTGTCTCTAAAAGTGCGGGTTTCTATAGAGAGGTCTTTCCGAGGATAGGGAACACTTATGGGCAAGCTGCCCACCTGATATGAATTATAAACCGTAAAACTATAGCTGATACCAAAGCCTCCTTCATCGGCCTTGGTAATTGGAATGCTAAATGAATTAGAATTGTTATTTAGTTTAATAAGCCGGGTCTCAACGATTTTATTTTTTTTCTCAATAAACACTGTAACCGTAACGTTTTCTGCACTGCTCGCAAGGGTTACTTGGGCCTTATCACCAATTTCATAAGAGGTTTTATCGGTTTTGGCCAAGAAAAGCTGCTTATCAGAAAGGGTTTTGTCCTTTGGGCTAAAAAGAACTGTCTGGGTTCGGTCTTTTACCGATTGGCCAAATTTGTCTTTTGTCTCCAACTCAATAATATACTTTCCGGAACGCCATTTTTTTAAGTTTTCAAACGCAACCTCCGTAGATTTTTCGGTATCGAACTGTGCTTCCCACACCAAGGAACCTTTTTCCCATTGGCTTGAGTCGTGCTCATTGTCATACGAATCATGTGGGTACATTTTTTTGAAGGTTTCTTTTGTAAAACCTTTATAATCGGGAGCGGGCCATGGCCGTTTGCGCAATACGTAATCAGGGGCCTTCAATTTATACATTTTCAAGCGGCCTTTTGCGGCTACGAATTGCCCATTCAGATTGCTGGTCGATACGGTTAATTTTGAACCGCCTTCATCTTTGTTGATCATACCGCTGACATACATGGTTGCGGTAAGGCTGTGGTACCCAACACGCACCGTAGTGGCAGTGCTATGGGTTTCTCCGTTAATATCGGTAACATCGGCGGTTACTTCGTAATTGAAAACCGGCAAGTTTTTTTTATCAGCACCGGTCTCGGGCAAGGCCTTAAAGCGTATTTCATAATTCCCGGCATTGTCAGAGGTGGTTTCCCCATGTGCTATTTCTTGGGGGGTGCTATTGTAGTATGGCCGGTACCAAGAATACCAGCGAGGATAATATACCACCCTGCGGACGGTATAACTTACTTTCGCTGCGGTAATGGCACTCCCGGCATATGCCAAGGCATTTCCCGTTACCGTTATAGTATCATGTACCTTATAGGTTTCTGTCACGGGTTGAAAAGAGGTACTGAATTTAGGGCGTTTGTATTCTTCTACAGAAAAAGATGTACTTCCTCTCAATGCACTTTTAGCACCTTGGGCTTCTAAAACAAAATTACCGGTCAGTCCGTTATTGGGTAAGATGAATTCCCCGGAAAACGAACCATACTCATTGGTCATAAATTCTTGTCTTCCTACTTCTTGATAGTTGACATCCTTTAGAATTACGCTTACCGAACTATTCGCAAGTACAGAAGAACTTGCCTCCGAACGTGCCACGGCGATTCCCTTGAAATACAATGGCTGGCCCGGACGATAGATACTGCGGTCTGTAAATAGAAAAGCAACCTGATCACGATGCGGTTTGCCTTGGTCATATTTTTGGTTGACATAAAACTCTCCGAAATGCGCGGTTTCCTTGTTGCTCCGTATCGTAAGAGTTACATTGTTCCAGTATTGTTTTGACAATGGAATACGCACCATTCCGTTTTTATCGGTTGCCATGGTCTTTTCTAAGAACCCTCTGTCGTAGTTTATTTGATAACGGATTTTGACCGAAGCCCCCGATACTGGAGAGCCATTGGTACGGTTTACTATCTGAAATTGATGATATGTGTTTGTTTTTGTTTCTAAGACCGTAAGATCAGTCACCTGAACAGGACTGTAGGCAAAGGTACCAGTGGCACCTATTTTGTTAGTGTCCAAGGGTTTAGCCAATAGTAAATAGTGTCCATTGCCTAATGGTGGCACTCTTACTTCGGTACTATGGCTTTGGTAATCGTCTTCATTTTTCAAGGCTGCTTGCCATTCGGTGGCAAGGGGTAATTTTTCAATAAAAGCGAGCTTTTTCTGTTTTTCGTATAGCTTGTCCAATTGTTCAAGCTGCTTAAGGGAAACCCGATAAGCGCTTAATTGAATGGAATTGTAGTTTTTATAGGTAACGAGTAAGCGTCCTTCTTTTTCTTGTGGAACGTGACGTTCAGTATTTAAATACAGGCTTTTGTCAAGTATCTGAGATTTTAAGCCCTTGCATTTTTCACTCCCTTTCGAGTTTGGATAAGCGGCAATGACCTCCTCGCAAATTTGCAATGCGTCTTTCAATTTCCAACGCACATCTTCATTCGTCTTTGGGGTGTAAGCTGTTCCCTGTTGCTGATATAAAGTGGCGACTTCATATTGGTAGAGCCCCTCCGCGATGGTTCCTTTTTTTGCCGATGCCGCATTGTTCAAGACTTCTAAATACTGTTGGTCTTTATTCGGAAAAGTAGCGTTTTGGTAAATGTATTGTAGGCGTTCAATATCAATTTCTATGAACGCCTTGTAATCGGCATCGGGAACATGATTGTTTAAAAGTACCTGATACAAACGCAGTGCCTTCGCTTGAAGCGACGTCTGATCCGTCATATTGATCTTCTTACTCAAAAAAGGAACCGCTTCGCATAGCAGCTCTGGGTCGTTAATTTCGAATTTATCTGCAGGTCTTGTAATGTTGTTTTCACTGGTTTTATAAAAATCCAAGGCCGCGTGCCCCAAAAGGTCTAGAAGGGAAGGGCGGTATTCGGAAGACCCTTTCTGTTTGTTCAGGATTAGGGCAAAGTCGCTAATACTGCTATTTCTAAGGCCGTTTTCATTTTCCAGGGAGCGTTCAAAGTGGAGCGTGATTTCTTGAAAAATAGTAGTGAGGTCCCAAGTGCGAAAGTCGGTAGGGTCTACTTTGGTTTCCGTTTTGGTGCGGTTGTAAAATGTATAGCGGTTTTGTTGAAAATACTGCCAGTATAAATTGGCCATATAACTTTCCAAAACATTTTTTGTAGGGAAAGGCGCTTTCTCGATTTCGGTTTTGAATGCGTTTACGATTTTCAATTGCGAATCTTCTTCCAGTGTCATGGCATATTTAGAAGTGTAGATCAATGCCTTGATCACCTGGGCCGAATTTTTCTCTTTTTTTGCCTTTTCCGAAATAGACTGTACTACTTTGAGGGCAGATTTGGTCAGGGCCTTGTCTTCAAGTTGTTGCACTTGCTTCCAAAGGGAATCAAAAGAATCGTTGTTATCTTGTGCTTGGGTCATAGTTGAGAATAGAATAATGATCGCTATGGTAATGAACTGTTTCATAAGTCAATTTTAGTACCGTAAAGAGAAACAAGCTCTCTTTTGCGGTATTCGTATAAAATTACGGAACAAATATGGTTCCAATAACCCTAGCCGACAATAATAAGTTAGGGAACCCGACACTCCAATGAGGGAATGGGGGCGTTCTTAAGGTATTGGCTTTTTAGCAAGAAATCGTATGGATACGAATTGGTTTGGAGTGGTCGCTAATAGAAAAAAACTGTGGCTAGGACGCAACATCATCGATACTCGTCTCTGGCTGGGCTAAAGACATCCATTAATTTACAAGGGGTCAATGCTTTTCCGCTGTGTTTTTCATGCGAGCCGATAATGACAATATCCCCGGGGTGGTAAATGGCGGTTTTTCCGTTCAAAGTGAATTCGAACTCGCCTTGGATCACATGCATGATCTGCTCGTTTATATGTGAATGTTCCGGTACTACAGCATCTTTTTCCACATCCCAAAAAACAAGGCTCATCGTCTCGGAGTGAACTAATTTACCATGGTAGCCCGGCATAATTTCTTTGGATGGGATGGTGGCAAGTGTAAGGTCCATTGATTTTATTTTTCATGACTAAGATAAAAGAATCTCGACCTAAAAAGAAAAGTCCCTAGAGGTTTTTTATGCCAATAGGGACTTGCTGGTTGGTATTTATGAAAATATTATTTAGTACTCTACTAACTGAAACTCACTTCTACGGTTTTTCTGGTGCTGCTCTTTGCTGCATTCTTCTTCGCAGATAATTAAAGGTTTCGACTCCCCGTAGCCTTTGAAACTGATTCTGTTGGCATCGAGCCCTCCAATTTTCACAAGGTAATCGCGGCTTGATTGTGCTCTTTTCTCAGAAAGTACCTGATTGTAGCCATCCGTACCCCGATTGTCTGTATGGGAGTTGATGCGTATTTTAAGCGTAGGATAGTCTTTTAGCTTCGCAATAAGGTTGTCCAATAAGATTTTTGAGTCGGCACGTATTTCCCAGCGATCAAAATCAAAATAGATGTAGGGAATGTCGAAATAAAGCTTTCCATTGGCCGATTTGATTTTGGGATCACGTTTATCCTGAAGCAGGTCAGCAATGATTTGCTTTGATTCCTCGGTGTTGTCTTGTACGATCTGATCCACGTCGAACAATTTTTTAACGGCAATATCGTGTTTGTCATTGTTCACGGCATCTATGGTAATTTTTTGTGTCGTCGTGCCGAAGCCTACCGATTCGATTTCCAGGGTATATTCGCCAGGAATCAAATTAGCTGTGAATTGCCCTTCTTCGTCCAAGGTGTTTTCGTATACGACTTCTCCTTCTGCGTTGGTGAGTTTCACGGTCGCATTCGGAACAGGCGCACCGTTAATAGAATCCTTGATCTCAAAGAGGTTCACATATTCTCTGGTAAAGATTTCCCCTATTTGTTTAAAAGAAAAGATGTCATCGTTTCCAGCATCCCGGTTAGAGCTAAAGAACCCATTCTCTGCCGAGCTATATGAAAGCGAAATATCATCATACCTAGAGTTGATAGGAGCTCCTAAGTTGATGGGGGTAGTATAGTTCCCATCTTCCAGGCGTGCCACAAAAATATCTAGCAATCCCAGTCCTAAATGCCCGTTCGAAGCGAAGAAAAGATGTCCTTCTTCCGAAACGTATGGGTATTGTTCTCTTTCGGGAGTGTTCACAATGGCTCCCAAGTTTTTGGGTGATCCAAAACTGCCATTTTCATCTATTGCGACACTGTAAATATCATAGCTTCCTAAAGAACCTTTGGCATCTGAGGAATAAAATAAGGTACGCCCATCTTGGCTAAGCGAGGGGTGTTGGTAATTGTAATCATCCGAACAAAACGATAGTTTTTTGGGTTCGGACCAGCTATCTCCGGATTTTTTGGAAACATAAAGCTGTACCTGATTTTTATCCTCATCGTTAAAAATACGTTTTCCGTTTACCAGGTTACTTCTAGAAATATACATGGTATTACCGTCATTGCTAAAGCAGATGGCACCTTCGTGTAAGGCCGAGTTGATACTTTTCAATGCAGTTGCCTCTCCAACTCCTTTGCTTTCTGCATCAACAGCGATCGAGTAAAGGTCTAGGAAGGGGCGGTGTGTCCATTTATATTCTTTGGAAGAAGTACCGCCTTCACGATCCGAAGAAAAGTAGACCAAATCGTTCTGTTGTACAGCGGCGTAATCTGCCGCAGCAGAATTAAAGTTTGCCTTTTCTACTTCAAAATCTGCTTTTTTAAGGCGAAAGGTCTCTACCATCTCTTTGGATGTGGCAACGTCAGGGACCGTTTGCCCCATTTTTTGCTTGTAGGCAACCAATTGATCAATGGCTTTCTCGTAGTCTCCGGTAGCCGAAAGAAATTGATAGTACATAAAATTGTACCGAGCATCAAAAGTACCTTCGGGATTGGTAAAATCGCCACTTACCAATGCCTTCATGGTTTCGATTCCCTGGTCATATTGATAGGTGTTGTAATAACAATCGGCCAGTTGCTCCAGTGCGTGCTGTGTCCGGGTTTTGGACAAGGCTTTTTCGTATAGCGCTGCGGCTTTGATAAAATCTCCTTTTTTGAAGAGCCTGTCGGCCTTTGAGACTTGTGCGCTCCCCGCAATGATTGCAAAGAAGGCGATATATAATAGGATGTTGTTTCTTGACATGATTAAAAGAATCTAGGTGAGGAATAGCGTTTGGCTCCTGAAAAACGGAAATTGTATAGCAACATTATTTCGTGGGTTCCAGAATTGAAGTCCCCTAAGTTGCTGGTGGTATAGTCATAGGCATAGCCCACGCGTAGGTCTGGTGTAATCCCAATATTGAAAAGGCCACTAATGGCATCGTCCAATCGGTACGATACACCTACTTCAAAATTCCCATTGATGCGCACATTGGCGTTAAAATCCATGGATATGGGTGCCCCTTGTACACTTTTAACCAGTACAGAAGGTTTCAGGTCTAGGTTCTCATTGATGGCGAATACATAGCCCGCGGTGGCAAACAAGTGTAGGTTTTCATTTCCGAGGGCTGATATACCACTTTGTTCCGAAATGTGCTTGTTTTTCAAAAAGTTGGGAGCCGAAATACCCACATAAAAATTATCGCCGTACAGATAGGCCCCAGAACCGATGTTAAAAAAGGTTTCGTTGACATTTTGAGAGAATGCTGGATCACTGGTGAAGTCTCCGCTATTCAATTGAAAATCGCTAAAACTGGTATCGAACAAGGTTACACCGGCCTTTAGTCCTAAGGACAATCGTATTTTATCGTTCAATTGCAGTACATATGCGAAATCTGCATAGATATTGTTTTCGTTCAGGGCTCCATCGCCAATTTCGTCATTGATGAACGAAATACCGGCTTCGATACGCTCATTGATCGGCGTACGTAGGAAAGCGGTGCCGGTTTTGGGAGCGCCAACTGCGCCTACCCATTGCGTTCGATAGAGCAATCCGGCATTGGCCACCCCTACATCAGAGGTCGCGTACGCTGGGTTGATTACACTCATATTATACATATATTGGGTGTATTCGGGATCTTGTTGCGCCTTTAAGTACATACTTTGTACGAGGCCAAGAAAAAGTAATACCGTTACTTTTTTCATGAATTTGGTTTTTTGGGTGCGAATATTCATTTTCATCTCGTTTATCGATTTAGATATATTCTACCCTGTTGTGCTGGTAGGTTGTCTCTGTTGAAATTGAATATGTAGAAGTATACGCCGTTTGGCATTACATTGTTTCCTGCTGCGCCGGGTTGGTTTGAGGTTCCATCCCATGGTGCAACGGCATTGTTGCCCATGAATACAAGATTGCCATATCTATTATAGATTTCTATGGTATAATCTTCGAATAGGAACTCTACATCCCTAAGGTCATAAGCATCGTTGATACCATCACCGTTCGGAGAGAACCCATCGGGAATCAGTAAAGTGTAAACGCTAAGGTCACAGGCTGTTAAATCAACAGTTATTTCAAGGCGTTCATTGCTTTCACAACCGGTAGTTGCATTGAAAGTCGCTGCGTAGTAGGTGGCATTGTCCAACAAAAGCTCACTGGTATTGAGCACAGTACCTGCCTCCATTGCATCGTACCAGACAACGCTTAGTCCGGCAGGGACGGTAAGATTCGCCTCCAATGCTGCAATGGTTGGGCGTTCAACCCCGCATAATTCATTCCCCATAGGGTTTAAGGTTGGGGGCGCATTGTCATTGATCGTCACATTAATGGCGATAGAAGCTAAACTTCTACAGCCGTTGATGTCTTCTTCGAAAGCGAAGTAATCGCCACTTAACAGCGCATCAGTATCTGCGAATGCCGTGCCGTTGGTTGCGGCGTCGAACCAAAGGACGTTGTTACCAGCGGTTATAAAGGCGTTTAGTTCGGCCACAGTTGGGGCATCGATCAAACAGAATTCAACGGCAGTCTCCGACAGCAACGGAATCGCTGGGTCGTTGATCTGTATTGTTACCGCCAGTCGTATGGTCCCTTCACAACCGGAAGGTACATCAGTTTCACTTACATGATAGGTGGAGCCGTTTACAAGTGCGTCGGTTCCGTCTAAGGCCGTACCACCTGTCGCGGCGGAGTATACTTGAATGGTGCCGCCATTCTCAGGAATGATGTTGGCGATTAAATCGTTGATTACGGGATTGTCCAACGTACAAAAGATGTTCCCGTCGGTGTCCAAACTTGGTGTCGGATTTATAACAGTAACTTCTACCGTAGCATTCACATCTTGACAAGCGCCAGAACCGATTACCGTGTAGGTATAGGTACCTCCGGCGTTGGTTGCCGGGTCAAAGGTTCCGGTATCCCCATTGGTCAAAGTACTAGGACCTGTCCAGGTTCCCCCGGCATTGGCCGTTATCCCTAATAGTGGAAAAAGGTCAAAAGCGGTATCGCTACCACAAACGGTTTCTGTGGCATTGGTACCTGCAATTCGTTCAATATTTACACCAACGGTCACGGTTGCACTGTCACTAGGACAGGCACTGGTTGCGCCTACAGTGTAGGTATAAACACCTGCAGTATCCACCCCAGGTTCAAACAAGCCTGTACCACTCGCCAGGGCAGGGGTCCAGACACCTCCAGTATCCGGTGCGCCTCCCAAGGAAGCGAATAAATCCGTAATTGGGTCATTCGTACAAAGTTCTAAAGTGCCGTCATCTCCGGCAGATAATTGGTCAGCGACTGTTACGGTCACAATAGCTTCATCCCCAGGGCATGTTGCCGAGGGATCCAAGGTATAAGTATAGTCGCCCGCGGGATCAACTCCTGGGTCAAACACACCGGTACCACTAGCTAGGGCAGGTGACCAAGTACCTCCTGCATCTGCACCCGCTCCTAAAAGCGTAAACAAATCCAAAGACGGGTCACTTTCGCAAAAAGCCTGGTTGGCATCGACGCCAGCATCGGGTGCCTGTGTTACGGTTACTGTAATGGTTGCCGTATCGGGAGTGGTGCAGGGTGCCGTAGCTGCCACGGTATAGGTATATATTCCTGAGCTATCGACCCCTGGGTCAAAAACTCCTGTTCCACTAGCAAGCACTGGAGACCAAGTACCTCCTGCATCGGGGGTACCCCCCAATAAGGTAAAAAGGTCGACCGTGGGTTCGTTGCTACAAATCTCTAATAGCGCATCATCTCCGGCGTCAGGTTCTTCTTGTATGGTGATCGTAACGTTTGCCGTTACATCGGGACAAGCATTAACGCCCGGTATCGTATAGGTAAAGACAGCGGTTCCTGGTCCTAATAAAGAAGTATCCAAGGTTCCTTGATCCCCATTGGTGGTAGCTTCAGGGCCGGTCCAAACACCACCGTTGTCAGGGGTGCCGCCAAGTTCTGTGAAAAGATCGATACTTGCAGTACTGTCATCGCAAAGAGGCAAAGCGTTATCAGTTCCCGGATCGGGAAGATTGTCGAAACGGGCAATTGTTTCGAAACGTCCTGTACTTTCACATGGGAAGGTCGTCTGCGTTGCAAAATAGGAAGTATTATCTACCAAAGGGGTCGTAGGATCTAATGGGGAATTGGATGTGAGACTGTTATACCAATTAATATTGGTTCCCGTGGCCGATAAATCTCCTACGGTAAAAGTTACCGGGTTGTTCGGATCAAAGCAGAAAAATTGCTCGGCAGGGCCAGTAGGTTCTCCTGGATCTATAATGGTAACCGTTGTTGGGAGTCGAATACTCGTACAAAGACCTTCTGTCTGTTGCACCCAGTAAGTAACCCCGTCGACCAAAGGCTCTACCCCTGGCAAAAGGGTACCTCCGTTCTGGTCGGTATACCATTGTATGTTGGTACCATTGGCGTTGAGTTGCGAAATGGTATTTATGTCCGAAGAACATCTAGATACGGCAACATCCACGTTGGTAGGGGGTTCCCCTGAGATACTAACGGTAACAGAGGGCCGCACGGCACAAGATTCTATCAAATCATCTGCATAATAGGTAACTCCGTCTTGCAATACAATGTTAGCCGTGAACGGTGCACCACCAACGGGGGTGGCATACCATGCGATTCCACCGCCTTCGTCTGTAGCGACAAGGTCTTGGATTCGTGGGTTGTCGGCATCACAAAATGCTTGATTGGGAGTAGCCACGGTCGGACATTGTGCGACCGCTTGATAGGACATGCTGAACAGTGCAAGACAAAATAGCCACTTAAAGTAGTCGCTTTTAATTCTTATGTTAGGCATTGGGTGGTTTTTAGGTTAAACACAGTTAAGGTATTAAAGCGATAAAAGTATTTTTGTATTACATCGTAGAGAAAAGAATGTTGTGAAATGGGCCAAATAGGGTGTGAACTCCAACATTTGTGTTAAAAATCGTTCAAAAAAGATGCATTTCATCGATCATTATTTTGCATTTTATCGATGAGCCTTTTGTTTATGGGATGCGCAAGAGCGGTGAAATTGCCGTTGTTTTACACCCTCTTTTTCGAACAATGGCTATCTTTATCCTCTAATCTTATTCAATGCAAATTCATTTTATCGCCATAGGCGGAAGTGCCATGCACAATTTGGCCTTGGCCCTGCGCCACAAGGGATATCGGATAACCGGAAGCGACGATGTCATTTTTGAGCCCTCGGCAAGCCGTTTGAAGGCACAAGGTCTTTTTCCGGAAACCTTCGGTTGGTTCCCAGAAAAAATACATAAAGACTTGGATGCGATCATTCTGGGAATGCATGCAAAACAGGACAATCCTGAACTATTAATGGCCCAAGAGCTGGGAATCTCCATTTATTCCTATCCCGAGTTCCTCTACGAACAATCAAAGCATAAGACACGGGTGGTAATAGGGGGTAGCCATGGTAAAACGACCATTACGTCAATGATACTACATGTACTCAACTATCACGATATTGCCGTTGATTATATGGTAGGAGCGCAGCTCGATGGTTTTGATCGCATGGTACACCTCACCGAGGAGAACGATTTCATCGTATTGGAAGGGGATGAGTACTTGTCTTCCCCTATTGATCGAAGACCAAAATTTCACTTATACAAACCTAATATCGCCTTATTGAGTGGCATTGCCTGGGATCATATCAACGTGTTTCCTACCTTTGAAAACTACGTATCCCAGTTTCGCATTTTTGTAGATAGTATTGTAAAGGGTGGTAGTATTACCTACAACGCGGAAGACCCGGAAGTACAAAAAGTGGTCGAAGCTTCGGAAAATACCATTCGCAAACTCCCCTATACAACACCTAGTTATACGGTGGAAGATGGACAAACCTTGCTTGATACGGAAGAAGGTCCCATGCCCATCGAGGTTTTTGGAAAGCACAACCTGAACAATTTGGCAGGAGCCAAATGGATCTGCCAGCATATGGGCGTTGACGAGGCCGATTTCTACGAGGCGATCGCCACCTTCAAAGGGGCTTCGAAACGCTTGGAAAAACTAGCTGAAAACGGTAGAAGTGTGGTGTATAAAGATTTTGCCCATTCCCCTAGTAAGGTAGCTGCTACTACGAAAGCGGTGAAAGAACAATATCCTGAGCGCACCGTAATTGCTTGCCTGGAACTGCATACCTATAGCAGTTTTAATCCAGAATTTTTAAAGGAATACCGAGGGGCGTTGGCGCATGCCGATCAGGCAATCGTTTTTTATCTGCCCGAATCGGTGGCCATTAAGAAATTGGCGCCGGTAAGTCCGGAACAGATTGCGACCGCTTTTGAACGCGAAGATTTACAGATTTATACCGATGCCGAGGCGTTTCGAGAGTTTGTAATGAACAGCAACCTAAGCGATTCGGCGCTGTTGTTGATGAGTTCAGGTAACTATGGAGGTCTGGATCTCGAAACAGTAAAGGAGAAAGTGAACGGTTAACCTATTGGAATACAAGTTCGGAAAATTTGTCAGGTTGCCTTTTCTGGAATGTATTTTGTATTTGATACGGTATGTTTTGGACGAAGACAAGCGGTTTCTTTCGTATTGCACGCAAGTATATGGCTCGTAAGATAACGGTGTTGTTGGTCGCTTTTATGTTGGGTATGAGCAACGTAATTTTGGAGGAAGATCGGATGGTCAATGATACCCGCGCCGTGTTGGAACAGCAAGAAGAAACCCCAGAAGATGATTTTTTGGATGTTGTGTTCTACGAAGACGTGCGTTGAGCATTTTCATGGTTTTGAAAAATACGCTCCACAAACTGGGTCACATCTCTTTTTTGACTTTCGATGAGCCTTTGTTTCGCCAGCAATTGGTCTTTTTTTAGCTTGTCTTGCGAAAATTTAAACTTGCCTTCCCATCCCGTAATTTCAATTTCAAAGCCAACGATATAATCCACCAGCCGATCCATACGTGGGTCGTCCTGTTGCAGTTTATATTTGGGGTTTTCACCTTCTAGAAAGGCGGTCATCCGTACCATGGTCTGTTTTACGCTTTCCTTGTCCGTAAGGAGGCGAACCGTTCCCGTAAGGTGGGCAAAAATATAGTTCCAGGTAGGCAGTTGCTCGGTGGTATAAACCGAAGGGGAAATATAACAATCCGGACCATAAAAAATACTGGTTGCAATGGTGCCATCTTTCAAAGTGGCCGTCTGCGGGTTGTACTTGTCGATATGGGCTACAAGCTTACCGAATTTACTGCCGTCGGCCTCATAAATAATGGGAATATGCGTAATAAGTGGCTGGTTATTGTGCACCGTTACCATGGTGGCAAAGGGGTACTTCTTGGCTACATCGATGACACTTTTAAAATTGCGTTCTTGGTGGTGTTGCGGTGGGTACTTCATAAGAATTGTAAAACAGTATAAGAGGTGCGCTATACACCAAATTGTTGCAGGTGGTGGTCTAGGTGTTTGTATTCCAACTGTCCCCATTGGTCGTGGGTGAATTCACCAAAAATCGGATGCGGCTGCCATTCCTTTCGGTCTTTGGTCAAATGTACCTGATCCACCATGGCGCGTAGTTTTTTTACTTCCATTGCAAAGTCTTTTTCCTCGGTGGCTTTGGCCATGGGGGAGGTGGGGAGGTGTTTGCGAAGGGGCTTGTCGCTATAAAGTGATTTTTTAAAGAAAAACTTGATCAACGGGTTGCCCTTCTTCCCGTACTTTTTGTTTTTGATGGCGACCTTAAGAGGAATTTGACAATGCCATACCATTTGGCCAACGGTCATTTTACCCCATAAAGGATCTAAGTTTTTATTCAAGGCGTCGATGCGGTTTAGCAATTCATTGTAGGCGGCAGCGTCAAAGATAGATTTCATGGTCTTACTTGTTTGTTCTGTCGAAAATACGATAAAAATAGCGGCCGGTTGTTTCCAAAGCAAGTCACAAATCCCTATTTTTAGAAGATGCAAGACAAAGCGGTTTCCTTTTCTATCAAACACTGGTCGGAAGACGACAAACCCCGTGAAAAATTAGTACATAAGGGCAAGTCTGCCTTGTCGGATGCCGAACTGGTGGCCATTTTAATCGGTTCAGGTAGTAAAGAAGAAAGTGCAGTGGAGCTTTCCAAACGTATTTTGGCGTCGGTAGGGAATAATCTGAATGAGTTGGGAAAGTTGTCGATCCTACAACTTACCCAGTTTAAAGGCATTGGTGAAGCCAAGGCCGTGGCCATTTCCGCAGCTTTGGAAATTGGGCGGCGCAGAAGGGGAGAAGAGATATTGCGGATCAATAAGATCGGTAGCAGTAGAGATGCCTTTGAGTTGCTCTTGCCCACGCTTGGCGACCTGGCCCATGAGGAGTTTTGGATTCTGTATTTAAACAATGCGAACAAGGTATTGCTTCGATCCCAATTGAGCAAGGGCGGTCTTACCGGTACCTTGGTAGATGTGCGGGTTGTAATGAAGCAGGCCTTGGAACTCGGTGCAGTGGCACTTATTTTGGCGCACAACCACCCTTCGGGCACGCTGAAACCCAGCAAGGCCGATATAGAGGTGACCCAAAAACTTCAAAATGCGGGGGCGGCATTGGATATCAAAATTTTAGATCATTTGATCATCACCCAAAAAACGTATTTTAGTTTTGCCGATGATCAACTGTTATAAGCAATAGGAGCTATGCTGCCAATAGTTGCTGGTAAATATATACCATGTATGTACTACTAAAAACCACTTCAAAACATCATGAACAAAGACCATTTTCTAAACCGTATTTTTAAATTTGAAAATTTTAGTTCAGAAGAGCTGGCACTGGTACTAAGGCAATTCGAAGCGGTTCATTTTAATAAAAATGAGTATCTCATTGAAAAAGGGAAAGTAGCGAGTTATTATTACTTTTTAGAAACAGGATTTTTACGTTCCTATACGATTGATACGGAAGGAAATGATATAACAACGAAGTTCTTTTCAGAGAATGATATTGTAATCGATTGGCATTCTTATTTTTTGAAAAAACCTTGCAAGGAATCTATTCAGGCATTAACAAACGGAAGATGTTGGAAAATTAGTTTTACCAACTTTATGAAGTTATTCCATATCGAAGCGTTCCGAGAAGTGGGAAGAACAAGATTAATTAACAACTATTTTGAGTTAAAAAATCATTCAATATCCATCATTGCGGATCAAGCAAAGGACCGCTATTTGAATTTAATTCAGGAAAAGCCCGCCATCGTTCAAAATGTTCCGCTCAAACACATCGCCACGTTTTTGGGCATTACCGACACTTCGCTGAGCAGAATTAGAAAAGAAATCACTTTGTAACCCACCACCTATGTTTTCAGATCAAGTACCTATTATTTTTTCGCTGATTTTTCTATTGGCCTTTGTCTTTCCTGTGGCAATGGTAGCGGGTTTGGCAAAAAAAGGAAAGGTGAAAAACGGATTTTGGTTGGTGCTAGGTTTTTATATTGTTTATCTAATGGCCGTAGCGATCGCCAGTCTAAATGGCTTTTTTGATACGGTCATGTTGCCGCCAAAGATTGTATTGACTACAACACTTCCCTTGGCCATATTGGTTACGATTATATATAGTACCCGAGTGTGCAAGAATGCGAATGCCGTTTTAAGTTTAGCCGATTTGGTCGGGATTCATATTTTCCGACTGATAGGGAGCACATTCATCATTCTTTTTCTTTTTGAGTTGTTACCCCCTGTATTTGCCCTTTTTGCGGGTATAGGCGATTTACTTACTGCGATAAGCAGTGTTTTGGTAGTAAAGGCTATCAAAACCAATAAAACCTATGCCAGACGGTTGACATACATTTGGAATACTTTTGGTTTGGTTGATATTTTGATCACTTCGGCCATGGCCATAATCTTTACCAAAATTAGTATGGATAATGGGGTTCAAGGTGTGGAAATGTTGGCGGAGTTTCCATTTTGCTTTATTCCCGCCTTTGCGCCACCGACCATTATTTTTCTACACCTATTGGTTTTTCGCAAATTGTCTTCCACAAAAAATACCTGAAATTCATTTCTTGCCATAGGCTAAGTTTTTTCTCTTTTGTCGCTCCTACTTTTGAGGTGTTGTTTAACATTTAAAATTAAAAATATGAAAGCAGAACAAACATTTATGATGGTATTTAGGTATACGCCCAATCCTGAATACCGGCCTACAGCAGAAGAAATAGCACAGATGAAGCAAGATTGGGGGAGTTTTATTGGGAATATCGCCATCAAAGAAAAATTGGAAAGTACGCATCAATTGGGTTTTGAAGGAAAGCAAATCGCTGCAGATTTAACCGTGTCGGAAGGTATCCTAATTGCTGACACAAAAATGGTCAGTGGTACTATGATCGTAAAGGCGAACTCTTTGGAGGAAGCTGTTGAGATGGCAAAGGACAGCCCCATATTAAAAATGGGAGGAACGGTTGAAGTACGCAGTATCATACCTATGAACCATTAATGTAACCCTTTAAAAATGAAAAAAATGATACTAACTAGCATCGCCGTGGTATTGGTTTTGTTTTTAGGAGTTGGGTTGTATAATGCAAGTAAATTGCGGCAGATCCACATTCAAAAAACCGTAACAATCAATGCAGATATGCAAACCACTTTTAACAACGTCCTTTATTTAAAAAACTTCACAAAATGGTCTCCTTTTTACGAGGCAGATCCTACACAAAAAACCGAAGTGAAGGGAACCGATGGGCAAGTAGGAGCCCAATTTCATTGGGAAGGAAACAAGGGGAAAGACTTGGGATATCAAGAAATAAAAGAAATTCAACCTTTAAAATATATAAAGATGGGATGTGTTATTCAAAAGCCATTTATGGCTACCCCTACGTTTGAATATTCTTTTTCTAAAACGGGAAACATTGTAAAAGTAACACAAGATTTCAACCTTGAATCTGGAATGGGAGATGCTTTTTTTATGTGGCTTTTTGGAGCAAAAAAAGACATGGAAAAAATGAACGGCCGCGGAATGGCTCTCCTTAAGACCCTGTGTGAAAACTAATGGTAATGAGAATGCCCAATTGTAAAAGCGACCTTGGTACCTTATCAAGGTCGTTTGCGGGCAACTGTCGTATCTGTCAGGGTTTAGATGCTCAAGATAGTGGCAGTACCGTAGGTATTCTTGCAGGAGTAGATGATATGACTAACAGTGCAGGGAATAGCAATGCTTGGAACTATGGCGTAGGGTTCCGCAACCGATGTACCTCTCAAGACATAGACAATGCGTTTATAAGTTTGGAGCGTACGGCCTTTGGTGCGATGGTAGCAGGCAATAGCAACGACGATACCCAGTTTTATTCCCCACAAAGACCGAAAGCTGACAGTTCTTGGTATGTTAGCCACTGCTATCGAAGTCGCTCAATGGGTATTTAAAGGTGACGGGCGATACGGGGTGTTTTTGAACAGGCGCATAAAACGTCCTGATTCGTATAATTCTTTTGTTTCAGGACCTCTCTAATCTCAAAATTAACTTTTGGTTTTGTTTTGAAATCTACGTTTGCATTAGAATATAAAGCACATAAATCATGAGAATAAAAAATTATTTTTTAATTGGGACATTGCTATTGGTATTAGTAGGTTTTAGTCATACAAATGGTAAACCAAAAGCTGTAAATGTAAATGCTGGTGGTACTATAAAACAATATGTTGGTGAGTACGTGTATGAGCCAGAAGATATTACAATAAGGGTTCATACAAAAGAAGATGATACTACGCTTTATCTTTCCGTACCCGCACAATCACCGTATGAATTAATTTCAACCGGAGAGCACAAATTCGCTTTTAGAATAGACGAGGGATTTAAAGTAGAATTTAAAAATGCAGAAAATGGCGTTTTTAAAGAATTAATTCTAATACAACCACACGGAACAATGAAAGCGATTCGTAAGAAAAAAGGGGAAATAGATGATTTAACTACCATTGATAAAAAACTTATCGAGAAAGACTTTTCAGGGGTTGTTTTAGTTGCTCAAAATGACAGTATCATATTTAACAAGGCATATGGGAGAAAAAATAGTCAAGAGAACGGATTAAATGATACAAATACAGTTTTTGATATTTGTTCTATTACAAAACAATTTACTGCTGCAGGAATACTAAAACTGTCAATGCAAAATAAGATTTCTCTTAATGATAAGCTATCAAAGTACTTTGGCGCTGTTCCTAACGATAAAAAAGATATAACCATTCATCAATTGCTCACACATTCTTCTGGTTTAACAATCGGGATAGGCGGTGATTATGATACCGTCACAGAAGCAGCGTTTCTAGACCAAGTATTCAGTAGCAAGCTGATAAGTCCGGTCGGGAAAAAATTTAGTTACTCTAATATAGGGTATAGCTTGCTTACTTTAATAATAGAAAAAGCGAGCGGAATGGATTATGAGCACTTTCTAAATATTGAGATTTTTAAACCTTCGAAAATGAACCGTACGGGCTATGTAATTCCAGATTGGGGTACGAATGAAGTGGCTAACGGTTTTTTGAACGGTACTGAAGCTAAAAAACCAAATGAAGAGAATTGGAGTGAAAAAGGTCCGTACCTCAATCTCAAAGGAAATGGAGGTATTTTAACAAGGGCAAGTGATTTATTGCTCTGGAGCCAAGCTATAATGAACAATACAGTACTTGATAAAGCAACGACCTCTAAATATCTCTATCCTCATTTTCAATCCGATGGTTTTGTGTACAATTACTATGGATATGGCTGGGGTGTTGAAAATAATCATTCAGAGAATAAGTTAGTACTTCACGGTGGCACGAGTGATTTCTTTGCCACAGACCTATGGATGTATCCTAAAAAAGGAATTACAATAATTGTGCTTAGCAATAAATATGAAGAATATGTCTACTCAATTGCAAGAAGGTTCTCAAATTTTTTACTGGCAAAGTAAAAGTATTACAGCACACAATGTTTCCTCTAATACATGGCTTTTAAAGACTTCCTAAGGGTATTTGTTCATTTGCATGAATCATCAAAACTTTATTCCGATTTATGTGGATGAAGGCTTTCTATGAAAAGCCCTGGTCAGGAACTTCAAAGTTGGTCAATATTTTCTTCTGTAATGTAGGTTGCCTTTTTTAAAAACCGGAAGCCATCGTAACCTTAGGGAATTTTCAAAATTAAGCGCATTTATAGAACACGATTTTCTAACTCGAATTGATTTTCCTAAATTTCTACTCGAATTGATAGTTATCAAAACCATGAGGAACAAATTTTTAATTTTTAGCTTTCTACTCCTATACGTTTGTTGTAAAGAAGCAACATATAGCCCCGACGGATTAACAAAGCTCACCGAGGAACAACTGATCGAAAGAGCCAAAAATAAAGATTTTCCATCGCTTAAGACCATTGTTTATAAAAACGAGAAAGGGGAGGTCATCTCAACTGATTCGGTACAAAAAATACCGAATATGGAAGAATGGACAGCCGATTGGTATGCCGATAAAGAGGGCGTTGTAAAAGAATTTGTACTTCGAAAAGCGACGGAGAAGGACAAAAAACTACAGCTAAAAGTGCAAGAAGCTTTTAATGCACAACCTACCAAGTGATTGATAGCCATTGACAGTGGTGTCCCGGCGAATAGTTGCAAAACCAGATGGTGCAGAAGGAGCATTCTTATATTTTCTAATCGGTATGCCGTTTTATATTTTCATGTATTTCTACCGCAGGAAACAGATGAAGGAGCAGTTGAAATTGGTTAGATAACTGTTTTGCATGAGTAAGTTCCAATAAAGGATAATAATGCTTTAATTTCCAGCAAAAATACTTGTTGAAATAATAGTGGAGGAACCATTCTTGGGTTTTCAAAAAACAATCAAATCACTTTCTTCCAATAGTCTTTAGGTACTAAAATCTTGTCGATTTATGGAATGATTTGCTAACCTCCCTGGGTTTTAATAAGTTTTCTACTATTATTTTAGGCTACGCAGGTGAAAGGTGTCGGTTTGAATAGGTATATTTAGTTCTCAACTAACCTGATTCATTCCACTTAATTGCTAATTAAAACCGTTTGCCTTGAAAACTACTCAAACTCTTTCAACACCAAATACCGTTCTAGTCCTATTTCTTTCGCTACTTGTTTCTGCTTCTTTTGTACATGCTCAAGGCTTTGAGGGATATTATAGATATCCAGATATACATAAGAATACCATTGTATTTTCGGCTGAGGGAGATTTGTGGACCGTGCCGTTGCAAGGGGGATTGGCTCAACGTTTGACCACACATCAAGAAGAAGAACGGTTTCCCGCCTTTTCGCCCGACGGCAAGCAAATTGCCTTTTCAGCAAGTTATGAAGGCCCTACCGAAGTGTATACCATGGCTGTTGAAGGTGGTCTGCCGACGCGATGGACTTATGAAGGGGATGCTTCAATTGTCAATACTTGGACACCTGACGGGGAGGTGGTTTATCAAACACGCGCCTATTCTAAAGTTCCCGATAATCGGCTGGTAACCATCAATCCCAAAACCAAACAAAAATCTAAGGTTCCATTATTTCAGGCCAGCGAAGCGTCCTTTGATAACACTGGTAATACGGTATTTTTTGTGCGGCCAGGGTATCACAATAATGTAACCAAGAGGTATCAGGGAGGTACTGCCAGACAGATTTACAAATATACCCAAGGTACTGCTGAGGCTGTAAAACTGACGAACGACCATCCTGGCGAAAGCCACCACCCATTGTGGTCCGATGGGCGCGTTTTTTTTATTTCTGATCGTGATGGCATGATGAATATTTGGTCGATGGATGAAAAAGGAGGTGACCTAAAACAGCATACCACTCACAAGGAGTTCGACGTGCGTTATGCGAATATTTCAAATGGAAATCTTGTGTACCAAATGGGAGCAGACTTATGGTTGTACAACATCACGTCAAAGGAGGCTAAAAAAATCCCCATCCGTCTGGTAACAGATTTAGATCAATTAAGAGAAAAGTGGGATGAAAATCCGATGAAGTATATGACCTCGGTACATCCTGATCCCAAGGGAGAACGGGTGGCCATAACGGCCAGAGGGCGCGTTTTTGTAGCGCCGACAAAGGCAGGGCGTTTTGTATCATTTACAGAAAAAAAGAATGTACGTTTTCGAGATGCCCTTTTTTCACATGACGGGAAGCACATCTATACTTTGTCCGATGAAACAGGAGAGTTCGACTTCGTAAGAATGCCGGCCAATGGAATCGGCGACCACCGTCAAATTTCCAAGGATGGGGATGTGTTAAGGTATCAAGGCTCGCCTTCATCTGATGATAAGTGGATCGCATATGCCGACCTCGAAAACAATTTGTACACACTGAATGTCAAAAATGGGATACGAAAAAAAATATCTACGAATCAAGAAGGTATTTGGGATTATGAGTGGTCTCCTGATAGTAAATGGTTAGCCTTTGTGCAAGCTGCGGCCAATAATATGGCACAAATAAAAATCTACAATGTTGATTCCGGTACCTCCTTTGATCTAACTACAGATAGGGCTAACAGCTTAAACCCTAGATGGAGCCCGGATGGAAAATTTATATACTTCCTTTCCGATAGGAGTTTCACTTCTTTAGTCCCTGGCCCTTGGGGCCCACGACAACCAGAACCCTATTTTGATGCCAGCGAAAAACTATATCATGTCGCATTACAAAAAGGAACAAGATCTCCTTTTAGAGAAGCAGATGAACTGGCGGCCGGTCCTAATGAAAAGAAAACCAAAGAAACGGGGGAAAAAAAGAAGAAAAAAGGAAACAATACACCCAAAGAAAATGCGCTGGCCGTGGTAATCGACCAAAAAGGGATTAAAGAACGAATAGAAGAAGTGCCAATAAAGGCAGGGAATTATAGTGCGTTAGAGGTAAATAAGAAGGCAATTTATCTTATTTCAAGCGAAACCGGTGTGAACGCTAAAAGCGAGTTATCCGTACTAAAAATAGGGAATGAAGATGTAAAACTCAAAAGAATGATTCCCGATATTACCAGCTATGAGCTTACCGCCAACGGGAAAAAAATACTGGCCGTCAAAAAGCAAAACATGTATATGGTTGAAGCGGGTACGGATGAAATCAATGATCTTTCAAAAAGTAAGATTGATTTAAGTGGATGGCGTTTCTCCATTACACCGAAAGAGGATTGGAAGCAGATTTTTACCGACGCATGGCGAATGGAA
The DNA here is from genome assembly GCA_938020445.1 of uncultured Flavobacteriaceae bacterium. Classification (GTDB taxonomy): domain Bacteria; phylum Bacteroidota; class Bacteroidia; order Flavobacteriales; family Flavobacteriaceae; genus Pelagihabitans. The sequence continues at coordinate 28,800 of CALIIC010000008.1, forward strand.
CGTGATTATTTTTATGACAAAAATATGCACGGGGTGGATTGGGATGCGATGCATGCGAAATACATGCCACTGGTAGATAGGGTTACTACCCGAAATGAACTCTCAGATCTCATTGGTCGTTTCGTCGGCGAACTTTCCGCCTTACACACGAGTGTTCGAGGAGGTGATAACCGTAGTGATGGTAAAAACATTTCTGTTGCAAGCTTAGGAGCGCAATTCACAAGAGATGCGGAAAAAGGAGGGTATAAGATTGATCATATCTATAAGGTCGATCCTGATTACCCCGATGGAAAATCACCCTTAGACGATCCGTATTTAGATGTTCGTGTAGGTGATGTCATTACCAGTGTTAATGGGGTAGCCGCTCTATCGGCTGTTGATATTGGGGCGCTTATTAGAAATCAGGTTGATAAACAAGTATTGTTGAGTATAAAAAGGGGAACGGTATCCAGGGATATCATTGTCAAGCCGATTGCCAGTGATTATGATTTGCGCTATAGTGATTGGGAATATGGCAAGCGCCTTGAGGTTGAGGAGAAGGGAGAAGATCAAATTGGGTATCTGCATTTACGCGCCATGGGCACGAATGACATAAGTCAGTTCTACCGTGAATTTTATCCCATTTTCAATAAATCGGGGTTAATTGTAGATGTGCGCTACAACTTTGGGGGTAATATTGATAGTTTTATCCTTGAGAAACTTTTAAGAAAAGCGTGGATGTATTGGAAGGCCAGGGCAGGTGAGCCCTACTGGAATATGCCTTATGCCTTTAGAGGTCATATCGTAGTGCTAGTAAACGAGAATACCTATTCCGACGGTGAAGCTTTTGCAGACGGGTTTAAGAAACTCGGTTTGGGCACTACGATTGGTACCCGAACTTGGGGAGGTGAAATTTGGTTGCATAGTGGTAATAGGCTAAGTGATAATGGTATTGCAAGAGCTCCTATGATGGGGGTTTATGGAGCTAATGGAAAATGGTTGATAGAGGGCCACGGTTTTGTTCCCGATATTGAGGTTGATAATTTACCGCATGCCACCTTTAATGGGGAGGATTTGCAACTCGATACGGCCATTAAACATCTTCAAAAATTACTAAAAGAAGACCCACGAAAGGTGCCGGCACCCCCAACATATCCTAACAAATCTTTTGATAATAACACAAAATCGAATAAGTAGTTTTGATTTAATTAAAAAGTTCAAACTTCGATATAAGGCCCTCGTTACAAGAAATCATTCACATCACAAATAACATCCATCATGAAACGATCTTTTATCCTGACGACAACATTCTTTTTACTCCTTACTTTTTACCTTCAAGGACAAACCCCAAAAGACTCCTTGGAAATTAAACAAGCCGCCCTCGACTATATTGAATCGCAGCATCTGGGGAAACCCGAACAATTTGAGCGTTCGGCCCACCCCCGAATGGTAAAGCGAACCTTTTGGACGCATAAAAAAACGGGCAAAGAGTATTTACGGGAAACCTTTACCGATGCGATGACCCTGTTGGCGGAAACGTATAACCAAAATGGTGATAAGTTTCCCGAAAACCCCAAAAAGGAGGTAATCATTCTAGATGTATACGACAAAACGGCCTCCGTTAAACTCATTGCCGATGATTGGATCGATTATATGCATATTGTAAAACTCAACGGCAAATGGCAGATTGTAAACGTACTATGGCAGTTCAACAATTCGGAAGATCATTAAAACACAGAATTTAAGTTTTTCCAAACCAACTTGGGGAAAGTTCGTATGAAGAAATGGATTACCGATAGAACCTTTCTGTTAATTCTGTTCATGCTATGTGCATATGTCTTAGCCGTAAACGGATTTAAGGAATCTTGGGGCTTCAACAAAACAGTGAATTGGGCTTGGGATGTTTCTAATATGCAATGGTGGTTGGGAGTATTGATTTGGATAGGATTTATGTTAGGATATGCGCTGTTGGCAGTCTTTAAGGTTACTACCAACATAGTACTTTCCAGCCTACAGCTTCTATTGTTGATTTGCACCTTAATTATTTTAAGGTTTTACGGATTTGATCAATCGTTGGTATTGGTAGTACTATGGTGTACTAACGGCATATTTATTCTAAACATGGTCGTATCTATTAGACATAAGCTGTTGGAGGGAAATAAGCAGGATTGAAAAAACGAAGAACCTTCATCAACACACCAAAACATTATCTTCCTCGTTACCATAGTAGTATGCCTTGTATTTTATATGCAAAGAACCGGGCTGCGACCAAACACACTGAAGATGAAAAGAATACTCAAAATTATGGGGTGGATATCCCTATCTGCCTTATTGCTAGTTGTCGGTTATGGCACATATGTGTATCAGTCACGCCCTTTTTTAAAGGCAATCATTAACAACGATGAATCAAAAATTTACTACCGGCCTGTCAAAGAAATGCAACCTATGCTGCATATGGCGTATGCCGAATATATTTTAAAAGTCGAGGATTCGATAAATATTCATACTTACCTTTTTAAACCAAAAGCAAAACCCACTGCCGCCATCTTTTTAATCAAAGGGAATGGAGGGAACATTAGTACCAACTTAGATTTGATACAACCGTTGATCGACAATGGATTTATGGTGTATTCGCTCGACTGGCGAGGCTATGGCGATTCTACAGGGGTTCCCAATTACCAGGGAATCATGAAGGATACCGAAGAGGCCTTTGTTCATTTTTTAAATGAAACAACCAATGACAGTCTTAAAACCCTGGTTTATGGGATGTCGCTGGGAGGGCAATTGGCAATTAAACTTACCAAAGATAACCCTACCAAAGTGCATGCACTTATTCTTGATGGCACCATTGCTTCTGCCCAAAGCTTTCTTTTGGACAATGTAGATATTGGTTTCTTACGAACTCGAATTTTAGAGACGCCACAAGACTATAATCAAAAGTACGTAGGTGTACGGGATATCGCCTCAATTTACAATACTCCTAAATTAATTATTCATAGCAAATCAGATCGAGCCGTACCATTTGAACGTGGAAAGAGTGTTTTTGATGCTGCGAAAGAACCCAAAGAATTTTGGGAAACCGATACGAAACATATTCGAACACTAACAGAAAACACGAAGAAGGCCATTGAGAAAATTAACGCGTTGGTCCAATAAATATCCTCAGTTATGTGCTTTTATACCGCGCGGGGTGTTGCATTGTTTTTACCGCTCCAAAGATGTTTGAATACGAAGGGTTGTATTCATAGTTGTACTCCATTATCTTTATAGCTTCAAACACACATTACTCAGAACGTACCACGCAACCCATGCTCCTCATTTATACCCATAAAATAACACCGCGCTTTAGCTTTGTAATGAAGCAATTGTTTACACGTGTGTTAGGTATTGAAATTGGTTTTACTACAACGGTCGAAGATTTTATCAAGCATACGGGGCCGAAAATTACCTATACAAAACAGCCCTTGCAGAATGAGTTTTTTATACGCAGTAACGATCTGTTATTCGAACAAGGTATCAATGATATACAAGTAAGTATGGGTGATTGGGATGGGGTGCCTTGCTTTTTTAGCACCGGGGAACGTAGTAATATCCCCTTTGATATCTTCTCGGCAAGTTTTTATTTGCTAAGCAGGTATGAAGAATACCTGCCTCATGTAAAGGACTTGCACGGAAGGTTTCCGCCCAAGGAGAGCCTTGCGTATAAGTACAATTTTTTACGGAGTCCGGTGGTAGACCTTTGGGCTTTTAAATTATTGAACGCCTTGTTACAGAAGTTTCCCGATATGGTGTATGCCAAACGTGCTTATAAGTATACCTCTGTCATAGATGTAACTACCTCCCATTGCTATGCGTATCGTGGTTTTGTAAGGGGGATGGCCGGTTTTTTGTTAGACTTGTTCACCTTAAAACTACGCCGTGTTTCCCAACGCGTGGGAGTGTGGCTGGACCCCAAACGAGATCCGTACGACAATTTTTCGGAGCTGATCGGCTTTCATAAAAAACATAAGGCAAACAGCATGTTCTTTTTTCAGTTTGCCGACTATTCTACCTACGACAAGAATGTCTCGCCCAACAGCAATCGCTTTAAGTTTTTGATCAAATCCATAGCAGATTACAGTGCAGTGTCCCTGGCGGCTTCTTATGGTTCTTTCAGTGATATCGAAATGTTGCGCAAAGAAAAGAAACGACTTTCTACCGTAATCAACAGACCTGTGAACTTTTCAAGAATGCGTTACAATCGGGTAGACGTACCTGAAACCTACCGTAACTTGGTAGATGCCGAATTTACCGATGATTATACCATGGGATACACCCATGAAATAGGGTTTAGGGCCGGTACCTGTACACCTTTTCATTTTTATGACATCAACCTCGAAATTCAACAGCCTATTCGCGTGCATCCCTTTGCTATTCACGATTATGCTTTGGTTCATCATACAAACGAAGCAGTGATTCTGGAGGAAGTAGCTACGCTTTATAAGGAAGTAAAAAAAGTAAACGGTACCTTCGTTACCATATTTTCCAACGAGCTTTTAGGAGGTTCGCATAAAGTAAATTGGATGCTGCTGTACCAAAAAATGATAGAGAAATATAATGTATAAAGAACTTGTCACCGATGTTTTTTTTGATTTGGACCATACCTTGTGGGATTTTGAAAAGAACTCAGCATTAACCTTTAAGAAAATACTGGCCGAGAATCGTATCGGAGTTCCCTTAAATGACTTTCTGGAAGTGTATGTGCCCGCCAATTTCGCCTTTTGGAAATTGTATAGGGAAGAAAAAATCACGAAGGAAGAACTGCGGTACCAGCGCCTAAAAACGGTTTTTGATAAACTAGGACACCCCGTTGACGACCCCGTGATTCATCTATTGGCAGACGAGTACATTCGCCATTTATCCTCCCAAAACCATCTATTCCCAAATGCCATGGAAATACTGGAGTATTTAAAGCCGAAATACAATTTGCATATTATTACCAACGGCTTTCAGGAAATTCAGGATAAGAAACTTCAAAACTCCAATATTTACGCCTATTTTGATCAGGTCATCAATTCGGAAATGGCCGGAGTCAAAAAACCGAACCCTGGTATTTTTGAGCTTGCTTTAAAAAGGGCCGGGGTTACTTCTCAAAAATCGATAATGATCGGTGATAGTCTTGAGGCCGATATACAGGGGGCTTTGAATGTTGGCTTGCACGCCTTGCATTTCAACTCCGATAATAGCCCGGACCACGATCTATGTGCCATGATTCACGATTTGAATGAAATAAAAATCTATTTATAGAGTTATTATAGCAGCAGCAAGAAGCTGTTCATTTAGCACTATAGAAAGGTTTTGAATGATTCGATTTAAGAAAATAGTAGCACTTCCTTTGTTTATGCTGTTGGTTTTTTCCTCCTGCATCGAAGACCAGAATTTTGATCAATTAGACGACCTGGAGCTCTTGCCCACCGTAGAGGCTAGTATCTTATATGTAGAGGCCCCCGAGCGTGTGATCAACCTCGTGCCAAGTGGCAATTTCTTTGGTCAGGATTTTAATTTCGACGGCTTTAGTTCCAGTATTTTTTCCGATAGGGTAGAGGACGGAAGCATTACCTATCTGGTAGAAAATACCACTAGCAAAGACTTGAACATTACGGTTGAATTCTTGGACGAGAATGATGCGGTTCTCGATACGGAGACCTTTCCCGTGGAGGCTGCACCTTCAATGATTTTAGAAAGAGAGATTATATACGGTCCTGGGGGTCGTAGTATAGATATTATTAGGAATAGTTCGGGAATTAGGGTAAGCGCTGTCAACCTTGGTGATGATACGAGTATTTCCACGCTCCCAGACCCGATGGTCACCTTAAAATCCAGTGGTAAATTTAGAGTACGTCTGCGATGAGAAAACACTTGCTACTTATCGTAACCCTTCTAGGGCTAAGTGCTTATGCTCTTGGTCAAAACAAACAGTTGTTATACGACTTTGGGGAGATTCCACAATCCCTCATGATCAATCCGGGGGTTGAGTCCGATTTTAAATGGTATGCAGGCGTACCGATGCTTTCGGGTATTTCGCTACAGGCAGGTTCCAGTGGTATATCCGCCAATGATATTTTTGCCGATGATGGGCTTGACATCAATGATAAGATCAGAGATCGTGCAATCTTCGGAATGAACCCTAGAGACGAGTTAAGCGGTACCTATCAAATAGAATTATTGAATATTGGTTTTCGCGGATCGGATCCCGATGTGTTTTACTCCATGGGTATTTACCACGAAGGGGATGCCATTGGTTATTGGTTTCAAGATTATGCGATTCTGGCATTTGAAGGGAATGCCGATCGATTGAACCAGGAGTTTGACCTAGGGCATTTGAAAACGAGGGGAGAGGCTATGAATGTTTTTCATTTTGGCGTCAACAAACGTATGGGAGACAAAATTACTGTTGGGGCCCGGGCCAAAATCTATTCCAGTATTTTTGATTTTAACTCTACTAAGAACAAAGGTTTTTTTGTTACTACCGAAGGCCAGAATAATATATTGGCCAGTACGTTGGATGCCGATATGCGTTTGCGTACCTCTGGTTTAAACGAACTAAGAGACGCCGAGGAAGATGGTTCCATTGGTTCCACTTTCGTGAAAAGGGGATTTTTTGGAGGTAATCTAGGGCTAGGCATAGATCTGGGTTTTACCTATCACCTGAACGACCAAACGGTACTGACCGCCAGTCTATTGGATGTAGGGTTTATATATCACACCAACGATGTAAAGAGTTATACCTTGAACGGTCGTGCTTCTATCGAAGGAGTAGAGGTTATACTCCCGGATGCCCTTTCGGATCCAGACCGGGATTTTTGGCAGGACTTGGTAGATGAGGTGGAAGCCTTTGTGCCCTTTGAGGACAATACAAAAAGCTATATCAATTTTAGACCTACGAAACTATATGGGTCCGTACGGCATAATTTTGGGGAACGTCTTCCTTCAAGAGTAGATTGTGATTGTGGAACGGCCATACGCGGTGGAAATCTAAGGGCCAAATACGCCAATAGCGTTGGCGGTCAGTTGTATATGATCAATAGGCCCCGAGGGCCCCAAGCGGCACTTACGGCATTCTATTTACGCAGGCTAGGAAATGTGGCAGCTGTAAAGGCGACCTACACCGTTGACAAATTTTCAACTTCGAATGTGGGCCTCGGCCTTAATATACAGGCCGGACCGGTAAACATGTATGTCATGGCCGATAATTTATTGGCGTATCGCAATATTGCCGCGAGCCGCTATGCTTCTTTCCAGTTAGGATTAAATATTATATCTTGGGGCAGGAAATAACGCTGCTCTCTATAGTTACCTTCGACTAAATCATTGTTTGGCACGTTTTTTTCATAGTACCGTTCTATAAACCTATAACAAAGCCAATAATGCGTATTTTTCTATCTATTTTTTTGATGACCACTTTCACCGGTGTTTTGCAAGCACAGCTGAACGATTACAAATACATTATTGTGCCAAAAAGGTTTGATGCTTTTAAGCTAGAGAACCAGCATTTGACGAGTACTTTGGTAAAACACCTTTTTACTAAAAGAGGGTATTTAACCGTATATGAAGATCAGTTTCCAGACGATTTGAACATGAATCGTTGCTTGGGCCTATCTGTGCGCCTTGATGATAACTCTTCCATGTTCACGACAAAATCTACCTTGGTCCTGGTAGATTGCAAAGGGACAGAGCTATTTATAACGGAAGAAGGTAAAAGCAAGAAAAAAGACTATAAGGATGCCTACAATGAATCCATTTCCAAAGCATTTGAATCGTTCGCTACTTTGGATTACAATTATAACGGTAAAGGGGATAAAAAGGAACAAACACAAGAGCCGATTACGGTCAGTTTTAAAAATGATGTAAAGGAAATAAAGGAGGAACCATCTGCTGAGAAACCTACCTTGAATAGGTACCAAGATCCTATGGAACAGCAAGTGGCCACCCAAGAAAAACAATCGTATCAGAACTTAGAACCAGTAGACTCAAACTATACAAAAGCGGCACCTCAAAAAGAAGAAGTGACAAAACAAGTTGCCACTTTAGATGAGCAAAGCTATGAAACCAAGGCGCCGGTTGCCTCCGATGTCGTTAAATCGGATGGTGCCGACGGAAAGGACATAAAAACCCTCTACGCTCAGGAGATACAAAACGGTTTTCAGTTGGTAGATAGTACGCCAAAAATTGTTTTAAAGATCTTTCGAACTTCCGTACCCAATGTATTTACTGCCAAAAGTGAAAAGGGCACCGGTGTCGTATACCAAAAAAATGAAAAATGGTACTATGAATTTTACAAGGGAGAAGAGCTTACCACCCAAGAATTGAACATTAAATTTTAGTGTTCATATTTATCCTTCCATCGGTTTTTTAAAAATTCCTTGATTGCTTTTTCACGTTGATTATCGCTTGGTTCGTAGAAAGCGGTACCAGAAATTTCCTCCGGTAAAAATTCTACGGGCACAAAGTTGTTTTGGTAGTCATGTGCATATTTGTATTCCTCTCCATACCCAAGGTCTTTCATTAACTTGGTAGGGGCATTTCGCAAGGGTAATGGCACAGAAAGATCTCCGGTTTCCTTTACTTTCTGTTGCGCTTTTTTGACGGCCATATAGCTAGCATTGCTTTTTGGCGAAGTTGCCAAATAAATCGCGCACTGACTCAAAATAATACGTGCCTCGGGATACCCGATCGTAGTAACCGCCTGAAAAGTGGTATTTGCAAGAACCAAAGCTGTAGGGTTTGCCAAGCCAATATCCTCAGAAGCAGAAATGAGCATTCTACGTGCAATGAATTTTACATCCTCACCACCTTCGATCATTCTGGCGAGCCAGTAAACTGCCCCGTTGGGATCGCTACCTCGTATAGATTTTATAAAAGCCGAAATGATATCGTAATGCTGTTCACCCGTTTTATCATATAGCACTGTGTTTTTTTGAATCTTTCCCTTAACAAGCTTATCCGTAATCGTAACACGATCGGTCTCCTCTGAATTAACGACCAATTCAAATATATTTAAAAGTTTTCTCCCATCACCTCCAGACAATCGCAGCAAAGCTTCCGTTTCTTTTAGCTGTATCTTCTTGGATTTTAATACAACATCTTCTTTCATCGCTCTGGCCAAAAGGGCCTCTAAATCTTCTTTTCCAAACGGATTCAGTACGTATATTTGACAACGCGATAGGAGGGCGGGAATTACTTCAAAACTGGGATTTTCGGTAGTGGCCCCAATTAGCGTAACCCATCCCTTTTCGACCGCTGCCAAGAGCGAGTCTTGTTGCGATTTACTAAAACGGTGGATTTCATCAATAAAAAGAATCGGATTTTTTGTGGTAAATAGACCACCACTCTGTTTGGCCTTGTCAATAACCTCTCGAATGTCCTTTACACCGCTATTAATGGCACTTAAGGTATAGAAGGGTCTGTTGCTTTCATTCGCTATAATATTGGCGAGTGTGGTCTTTCCTGTGCCAGGAGGGCCCCACAAAATCAGTGAAGGAATAATGCCTTTCTTAATTTGATTGGTCAATGAGCCATCTTCACCTATCAAGTGACGCTGGCTTACATAATCCTCAAGGGTTTTAGGACGTATTCTTTCCGCTAAGGGCTCGTTCATTCTGTAAAAATATAAAAATGGGACTAGAATCATCTGCCCGATTGCGGTCCTGAACAATTTTTATGATTTTGAATTCGTTTTAAAGGGTGACAATATTTCAGTCCATATGGCTATGGCCGGTTTATTGTATGCTTTCAGGGTATGTCCGAAAATCAATATTTCAAGTTTTCCAATGCGGTGCTCATTGCGCCCCTACTGTCCGTACTGGCAATTTGGACGGTATTTTGGCTGGAACTTCGGTCAAAAACCAACTTCAACGATTTTGGTATTTACCCTAAAACGCTCTCGGGTATCAAGGGAATCTTATTTAGCCCGTTCATTCATGGCTCTGTTGAACATTTATACAACAACACCATTCCGTTGGCAATTCTAATGGCCGCACTGTTTTACTTTTATCACAACAACGCGCTCAAGGTACTTTTGTTGGGAGTGTTGATTTCGGGAGCTATTACCTGGGCGATTGGGAGACCCTCCTATCATATCGGTGCGAGTGGTGTAATTTATCTTTTGGCCAGTTTTGTGTTCTTTAAGGGTATTTTTACAAAATACTATCGGTTGATCGCACTTTCGTTGGTCGTTGTCTTTATTTACGGGAGTATGCTCTGGTATATTTTCCCTGTAAAGGATGGAGTTTCTTGGGAAGGCCATCTTGGTGGTTTTTTGACCGGTTTAATGCTTGCATTTTTTCTAAAGTCTAAAATGCCCGTAGCCAAAAAGTACGATTGGGAAAAAGAAGATTTCCAAGAGGAGGACGATGCGTTTCTTCAGCATTTTGACGAAAACGGAAATTTTATCGAATCCGCACCGGAAGAGGATATGGTGAAACCAACCAAGGCCGTAAAAATAACCTATCATTTTAAGGAAGCACCAAAAAATAAGGAACTTGGGAGCGAGGAGTAAGGAAGAGACAGCGATATGCTACCAAGGCTATTGCCGGCGTTGCCGAACCGCTTCGTACAAAAATACGGCACAAGCAACGGAAACGTTCAAGGACTTTATTTGACCTAGCAAAGGCAGTTTGGCGACGTGGTCGGCCGCTTTTAAAGTGGAAGGGGAAATACCCCTGTCTTCCGACCCCATTATGATGGCACAAGCCTCTGAAAAAGACACGTCATATAGGGAGTTTTCCGTTTTTTCGGTAGCTGCAATCACTGAAATTCCACTTGCTTGCAAATAAAAAACGGCATCTTTAATGTGATCTACCTTTGCTATAGGAACCATAAAAGCAGCTCCCGCAGACGTTTTGATAGTGTCCGCGGTAACGGGTGCAGCACCCTTCTTTTGTATGATGATACCGTCTACGCCGGAACATTCTGCCGTACGAATAATAGCACCAAAATTACGTACATCCGAAAGTTGATCCAACAACAAAAACAAAGGCTTTTTATTCGCTTCTAAGACGGTTTCGACCAGTTGTTCTAGCTGATAAAAGGTAATGGGCGATATCTGGGCAACGGCTCCTTGATGATTGTTTTGCGTAAGTCGGTTGAGCTTTTCAATAGGCACGTAGGAAACGTTTATGCCATTTTTTCTAATCAGGCCTTCTAGCTCTTTATAAAGGTCTCCCTTAAGGCCTCGCTGTATAAAAACCTTGTCAATGGGTTCTTCAGTGTTGATAGCCTCAATTAGGGCACGTATTCCGTATATCTGCGTCGTTTTACTCATTGGTCAAATGTAAACTTTTAAACGATGGTTTCAATATTCTAAACTAAAAAAGCGGTCGAATCCAGTATTTATTTTAAGTATTGGTTTGTAAATACAGCGCACAAAAAAACCACCTCTGTGAAAGGTGGTTTTAAAAACATTAAAAGAATGTATGTTATAGATTGTTCAGGAACTGGAACGCTTTGATTAAATCAGCTTCCTCCTTGATATTCAAATTGTTCTCCTTCAGATGCATTTTGAGTTTTTCTTTTGCATCGCCGTCTAGCAATTTAATGAGTTTTCCATTTTTTAGTGGAATTTCATCCATTCGGTTTACTCCTTCTTTTTGGAAGTAGTACTCGGTGAATTGAGCAAACCTTGCAGGTACTGCTTTCGTAAAGGAACTGGTAGCTGCTTTGCCTTCTGTGAACTTGACATGCGTTCTCTTGTAAAGGTCATATGTTTTACCCTCGGCAAGAGAAATCAAATAACCGTTCAAGGTTTTTTTCTTTGAAGTGACAAAGGTCTTAAAACTCATTTTTTTGCCATCGACCAATACGCTTATTTCCTTGTCTCTCGCAAGACTTTTAATGCCTTCCTCATCAAGATTGGTTTTCTTAATTTCAACCTCTTCGTTCAAAGCATTGTAACGGTAGTAGATAGCGCCTAAATTCTCTTCCTTGTAAAACATGGTCGTAGGAAGAAAAATATTTGATAAATAAGGTGATCCCTGAAATTCGGAATAATCATTCTTAAGTTTATTTTGTCGCTCACTTGTAGGTCCTAAAAGGGTATTGATTTGTGCGCTGATGCCAGCCTCGCTAGATCCTCCCGTAGATAAATTAGAGGCTACTTGACCTGAATATTGGCCAAAAGAAAAACTGCCTACTGCTACAAAAAGTACTGCGTACATTAATTTTTTCATAATAGTTTTTTTGTTAAGTAGTAAAAATATAAAATTTCCGGATAGTGTGCCTTAATTTAAAGTTAATTTGGTACTATTTTATACGTATTTAATCGATCATTATTAGTGGTTGACAGTAGTAAGCGTCCTTTGGAAGTTTGTACCAGTTCCAAATCTTTCACATTTCCTGACAAATAGAGGCCTGTTTTAGTGTGGGGGAGGATAGTATATCCGTCCTTTTTATTTGAAAGTAACACAACTCCTGATATGGCGTCCAGCCTTGGAGTTTCCACCTCGGTCTCATATATATTTCCCGCTAAAATACAATCTTCAAAACCATCATTGTCAATGTCAACAAATATGGTTTTTAAAAGGGGAAACTGTTGCGCATATTTGGGTAGTACTTGACTTTTAAAAACACCCTTACCTTGGTTGATCAGTAAAATAGATTCAAATGTGGTTGCCTCGTTCTTATAGGATTCAGAAAGTTTATCGCCGTAAATATCCGTCAAGGTGGCATTGGCAAAGTCGGTGTAAGATCCGAACTTCTCCTTGATAAATGGCATTTGTTGGGAGGAACACTCTTTGCCCCTGACCGGGACATACTCGCCATTGTACTTTTTACTTAAAACAATGTCGTTTACTCCATTACCATCAAAATCATTCGAGAAAATTTTAAAAGGCTTTGCCGGACTGGCCGTGAATTTTAGGTTTAAACCTGCATTACCTACGATATAGTCTTTTAGCCCATCATTGTTTACATCTGTTTCGGCAATGGAAAACCACCACCCTTTTTCATTTAAGGGTGTTTCTGGTGTGGCAAGCTTGGAAAAGCTACCTTGGTTATTTTTGAAGGCCCCAACAGCGGTCCATTCACCAACCGCCATAAAGTCTACCCACCCATCGTTGTCAAAGTCTGTTGCAATGATGTCGTTAATGATTCCGAAATTTTCAAGACCAGGGGCTTTCTCTTTGGTAACATCTCTCAGCTTACCGCCTAGGTTTTCATACAAGGTGGAAGTCGGTGAGTTGGGGTAATTTTTTGGTATGATTCGGTTTCCTATAAGAAGATCGCTATCCCCATCTTTGTCGAAATCTAGTACAGTGACCGATTTGCCGCTTTTTGGGTAGGCCGCCAGAAGCGCACTTTCATGTCGGGAAAAGGAACCACTGCCATTGTTTAGATAAATACGATCCGTATAGTACGAAGAATGTTCTTCAAATTCATTTCCCCCGCTAACAACGAACAAATCCATATCAGTATCGTTGTCAAAGTCAAAAAACACGGCCTCCATATCTTCAAAACGACGATCTGTTTCAAAAACCTCATTTTTTGCCAATCTAAAGCCATTTTCTGTTTGAAGGTATAGCTGCGCGGCTTGTCCCGACGCGCCTCCTAAAAAGAAATCTTCCTTACCATCGGCATTTACATCTCCCTTTGTAATAAAAGGGCCAAGGGTTGATTGTTTGTAGGGTAGTAATATTTCGGTTTCAAAATCGTCAAAATAATTCTCTTCATGGCGATAGTCGATTCCCAGTGCACCGCTCTTGGTCTTTTCAAATAGCTGTAGTTTGGCAAGGGCAGTGGTGCTCTTTGAGTATAGGGCATTCGCTTGTTGAAAGGTGACCGTTGTATTGGCAGGTACTTGGTATTTTTCTTCGGTTTTTCCGTTTGGCCAATAAACAGTAACCGTATCCAAAACGGAGGTCTTCCCCAATCCGAAATGGAGCGCGTTCTCTTGGGCCGACATATAACCCCGTACCCGTTTTAACTCTTGAAACTGGGATTTTCCATTATAGGAGATTTTGACTTTTACAAAACTTTCTGAATGCGCACCTTCGGGTTTTATCGTCAAAAAATTTCCAAGTTGCTGCTCAGTGGTCGTGTTTTGATATAAAAAAGCATTTTCGTCGATATTGTTTACGACCAGATCTAGGTCCCCGTCGTTATCTAGATCCGCTTGGGCAGCGCCATTACTGAAAGAAAAATCATCCAACCCCCAGGCTTTTGCTTTTTCATTGAATACTAGTTGCGCATCATTACGGAACAGGATATTGGGTAATTTTTCGGAAGGCATTGCAGCGTACAACTGTTTCTTTATATCTAGCGGTATGTTGGTGCCATACTTTTTTCGCGCTTGAAACACCTTGCCTTGTAAATCGTTGTCCAGGGCATATCTGCGATATCCATTGGTGATAAAAACATCTGCGTCTTCATCATTGTCATAGTCCGATAATAGTACAGACCAACTCCAGTCTGTATTGGCGGTCTTTGTCAATTGAGAAACATTGTTGAATTTTTCATTGCCGAGATTCAGGTGAAGCGAA
>CALIIC010000009.1 GCA_938020445.1 uncultured Flavobacteriaceae bacterium
ATAAATGCCTAACTTTATTCTAAATATTTAATGCGGTTTGTTGTACACCATTGTTGATATAGAAACTACTGGAAATGGAATCAAGGGAAACCGGATTACGGAAATCTCTATTTTTAAATACGATGGCCATGCGGTAATTGATGAGTTTACCTCGCTTGTAGATCCGGAGTGTGAAATTCCATACTTTATTACCGGACTTACCGGTATTGACAATGAAACAGTGCGCGGTGCACCCAAGATTGACCAGATAGCGGAAAAGATATTGGAAATTACCGAAGGTTGCATCTTTGTGGCCCATAGTGTGAATTTCGATTACAATGTGATCAAGAACGAGCTGAAGAACATCGGATTGGATTTTGTCCGGAAGAAGTTGTGTACCGTTCGCCTCTCCAGAAAGTTGATTCCCGGGTATCGATCGTACAGTCTGGGGAAGCTCTGCTCTGCCCTAAGTATTCCTTTGTCAGACCGGCACCGAGCGCGAGGCGATGCCCACGCTACGGTACTGCTGTTTGAAAAATTGCTTCGTACCGAGGGGGCGGAAAAGGTATTTAAGACCTTTTTAAATTCACGCTCCCAGGAAGCGACCTTGCCCCCGGGATTGCCAAGGGAAACCTTTGAAAAGCTCCCTTCCGCACCAGGGGTGTATTATTTTAAAAATACAACAGGTACTATTATCTATGTCGGTAAGGCCATTAATATTAAAAAAAGGGTCTTGGGGCATTTTTACGATAAATCGTCGAAAGAGGTACGTCTTTGTCAGGAAACGACCGATATAGACTTCGAACTATCGGGTAGCGAATTGCTTGCATTGTTAATGGAATCAACTGCGATCAAACATCATTATCCCATGTTCAATCGCGCCCAGAAAAGAACCATACAACAATATGGCATTTTTGCATATCAAGATCGTAAGGGCATCATGCACTTAGCGTATAATAAGCTTAAAATGGTTCCAAATTCCATTACCGTGTGCCATAGCCCGACTGCCTGCCGTTCGTTCCTGGAACAACTGTGTAAAACATATGAACTATGTCCCAAATTTTGCCACCTTCAAGAAAACACGGGGCCTTGTTCCCACTACAGTATAACCGAGTGCCGAGGGGTATGTCGTGATGACGAGGCAATAGCTGACTACAATAAAAGGGTAGCGGAGGCCATTGCCCACACCGATGTAAAGAACGATGATCTGCTTATTCGTCAAAAAGGACGTACTGCGGAAGAAAGCGCGTTTGTGTTGCTTGAAAATGGTACGTACAGCGGTTATGGTTTTGTAGAAAAGGAAATACAACTTACCAATCGGGATGAGCTGGAGGCCTACTTGATACCACAACGCAATACCGTTGAAACGCAGAGTATCATACAGTCGTATCTCAATAAGAACAAGGGGAATATCTTAGTGTTGACAGATAGGGTCGTCTAAAGACCTTTAATCTTTGAGCTTTTTATACATGCGAATAACAAAAAGCATCCAAATGGTAAAGATAATAGCGACAAAAATGGAATATAGTAAAATAAAATCCATTACTTTTTGTGCTTAAAATAGTTCATAAAACCAAGTATGGTCGGGGCCCAGAAAGCAATAAAGATTGCGTCTAGTTTGTTCCCTTGCAGGAACATGTATTCGGAAACAAGGATGATGGATATCACCACCAAGAGCATGATAACATTCATGACTCCAATTCGTTCCAGAAAGTTTTTAATCATTCTTCGTAAAGTAATTCCTATTAAAGATACTAAATAAGATCGTTGGTTCCGTTAAAAACATTAGGATTTTTTTAACATTTACAGATTTCTTAAAAAAAAGCCAATTTCTTTAAAACTATCATAAAAAAAGAGCCTAAATGCAGGTTTTAGGCTCAGTTTACAGGGCTATCCAACGCTATAAATGTTGTTATTCTTTCTTTGGTATACGGCAAGTGTTAATCCCTAAGAGCCTGTACAATGGACAAAAATTTACCAAGCTAGTCAGTACGAAGATACCCGCGACAGCAAGTAGTATGTAAGCGAAAATGCCTGATACGACATTAAAATAAATCAAAAGAGCCACGCCTATAGCAACAATTGTTCGTATAAGACGGTCGGTTTTACTCATATTTGTTTTCATAATCAATGTTTTAGGTTTTTAAATGGATTTCTATAGTTCAAGCATGCGACGTAGATGATTTTCAACGCTTGCTTCATAAGTACCTGTTTATTGTGTAGATGGGCAAACATAGTTTGTAACAGCGGCGCCCGCTTTTTTCAATGCACCAAACCCACCTTCTACATTAACTAGATTATGAATGCCTCTACTTTTTAGTATAGATCCTGCAATAACGGACCGATACCCACCAGCACAGTGTATATAAAAGTTGCCCTCCTTAGGAAATTCGGAAAGGAACGAATTAAGGTCGCTTAGCGGGGTATGCTTCACGTCTACCAAATGTTCGGCTTGGTATTCTGGTTCTTTTCGAACGTCAAAAACTAGCGCATTGGTCGACGCAATTTTTTCTTTTGAGACCGCAGCGGTCAATGAAGGCATGGTATCAAATTCTTTACCACTCTTTTGCCAACTTTCAAAGCCACCACCTAAATACCCAATGGTACCATCGAACCCTACACGGGACAGGCGAGTAATGGTCTCGGCCTCTTTTCCGACCGGGGTAACAAGTAGTAAAACTTGTTTGGTATCGGCGATCAAAGCACCTACCCATGGCGCGAAGTCGCCATTCAACCCAATAAAAATGGAACGGGGTACATGTCCCTTTACAAATTCATTTTGATGCCGTACATCCAAAACAATGGCTCCGGTTTCATTGGCGGCGTGTTCAAATGCTTCAGGGTCGAGTGCAGTGGTTCCTCTTTCGAGAACAGCAGTGATGTCCTCATATCCTTCCTTATTCATTTGCACGTTCAAAGGAAAGTACTTTGGTGGGGGCAACAAGCCATCGGTAACCTCTGCGATAAACTCTTGTTTGGTCATATCCGAGCGAAGGGCATAGTTAATTCGCTTCTGGTTTCCCAGGGTGTCCACTGTTTCTTTCATCATATTCTTACCACATGCAGATCCCGCTCCATGGGCAGGGTATACAATAACGGCATCGTTCAACGGCATAATTTTTGATCGTAGGCTATCGTAGAGAATGCCGGCCAAATCTTCTTGGGTTACATCTGCTGCTTTCTGAGCCAGGTCGGGACGCCCTACATCTCCTAAAAACAAGGTGTCACCAGAGAAAATAGCATGGTCTTTTCCATCTTTATCTCTTAATAAATAAGTCGTGCTTTCCATCGTATGACCGGGAGTATGCAGTACCTTGATGGTTACATCGCCCAAGGGAAACTCTTGACCGTCCTCGGCTATGATCGCCTCAAAACTAGGATTTGCTTCGGGACCATAAACAATGGGTGCCCCTGTTTGCTTTGAAAGTGTTACATGGCCACTGACAAAATCGGCATGAAAATGGGTTTCGAAAATGTATTTGATTTCGGCCGCATCATTTTTGGCTCTGACAAGGTAAGGTTCAACCTCTCTTAGAGGGTCTATAATGGCCACCTCACCATTGCTCTCGATATAATATGCGCCTTGTGCAAGACATCCGGTATAGATCTGTTCTATGTTCATGCGTTTGTTCTTTTTAGTGGTTCATCACCCCTAAGATTCTATTGTAAAAGTAGTATGAAATCATCTATTAGTTTGTAACATTGGTTACGGCATTCTTATTTTGATGTGCAACTTTATCTTGTAAGGCCGTTAAACATTTGGGGTCTTCAAAATAGGCGACCGCTTCCTTGATTTTCACGAATAGGTGTTCTTTTTGCAAAGAATTGATGATACCACTCCTGAAGATGATATCCCGCGCCGGACCTATGGCACCGGCAATGTAAAACTGAAGTCCGCGAGCCTTCAGGTCATCGATTACCTTTATCAACATTCGTGCGCCGGTAGAATCAATATAATTAATGGCCTCTGCATTAAGGATGACCGCCTTTAATCCCTCACCCTTGTCGTCAACAGCCTTTAAGAGTTGTTTTTTAAAATAATCGGAATTGCCAAAATACAATTGCGCATCAAAACGCACCGTTAAAAGATCATCTCTCAAAATGACCTCGTCTCCAAAGCGCTTTATGTTTTTGTAATAGTCTGAATTCTTAATATTTCCTAAGATTGCAAAATGTGGGTTCGAAGTACGGTACACCATTAGTAACAAGGAAAACAATACCCCGATTAAAATACCTTCTTTAATGCCGATAAAAAGGGTCGCGACAAATGTGGCCAACAACACCAACAGTTCATCTTTCCTATGTTGGAAAAGGCTTTTGGGATACCGAAAATCAATAAGACTAAATACTGAAACCATAATAATACTTGCAAGAACTGCATTGGGCAAGTAGTAGAAAAACGGCGTAAAGAACAAAAGTGTCAATACGACCAATACAACACTTATTAAGGAGGCAAAGTTGGTTCGCGCACCAGATTCGTTGTTGATGGCAGATCTTGAAAAACTGGCAGTGGACATATAGGATTGAAAAAATGAGCCTATTACGTTCGCAGTCCCCAAAGCAATCAATTCTTGATTAGGGTCTATGGTGTTCGTATTGTTTTTTTCTTCAATAGCCTTCCCGATCGAAATGGTCTCCAAGTAACCAACGAGTGCCAATGTGAAAGCAATTGGCCAAATGTCTAATAGGTTTTTAAAGGTGATATCGGGTATTTTAAAGATTGGAAGCCCTTCGGGAACCGTTCCAACAATAGCCACGCCGTAGTCTTGCAAACCTAAGAAATAGACTGCTAAAATACCGAGCAATACTACTAAGAGCACGGCAGGTATTCGTTTGTTCCATTTTTTGAACGCTACTATAATGAGTATACCTATGAGTCCGATCATAAGATCATAGCTATTGGTATCCCCTAATTTTTCAAACGCGTTTAGTACCAATTGTTGAAATTGGCTGCTCCCTTCAATATCGGTTCCGAGTAAATGTTTTAACTGACTGAATATGATGATGATGGCCGCTCCGGAAGTAAAGCCGCTTATCACGGGTTTTGAAAGAAAATGTACCAAAAAACCCATGCGGAAGAGTCCCAATAAAAATTGGAATGCCCCGACCATAAAACTTAAAACAAGGGCCATGGCCACGTAATTTTCGACCCCTACAATTGCCAATGTTCCAAGGCCGGCAGCTACCAAGATAGAATCCATCGCAACAGGGCCCACCGCTACTTGTCGTGAAGTTCCCAGAAAGGCATATATAATCAAGGGTGTTATAGCTGCATAGAGGCCATAAACAGGAGGGAGGCCCGCAATCATGGCATACGCCATTCCTTGTGGTACCAATACAATCCCTACGGTAAGGCCCGCAATAAGGTCTTTGGTGAAATCGGTTTTTTTATAGGTTGGCAACCATCCTAAAAAAGGCAGGAACTTTTGCATAGGTCAAAGGTACTGTAAAAAGTAAAATGGGAACGTAACTTTGGTTACCCCTACGTTGTCCCCTGAAAACGGGACTCAGTTTGCGGTTTTTTAGCAGTGAATTGTGAGCAGTTGGTAGTATTCAGCACATGGTATTGAGTATTCAGTAGTTAATAACTTGGAAAAGAATTAATTGAGCGTTGTTTTCAATATAACTCATAACTCCGAACCGGTCTTGAATTTGATTGCATTACTTTCTCTTTAGCACGACCAGGGAGTTTTTCTGATCATTGACGATTTGCTTGAAAAGGTCTTTGAGCACCTCATAGTTATCGGCCTTAAAATGCGTGCTGTTCAAAGAAAGGTCAAAGGATAATAAAACGGAATTTTGTTTTTGGTCGTTATAAAAACGATAGGTGACACGCTTACGCTCGTCGATTGCAATGGCTTTTTTTTCAGGGAGTTCTTTTACCTCGAAACCTTCAGGAATTTGAATACTGATTTGATAGCGGTAAGTGGCGGGATACCCAAAATCGATCGGGTAGGTACGTTCTTTTATCTGAAACGGGTTTTCATCAAAAAAGCGTATCAGGAACGGATTAAAATACAAAAGGTCGCCTTGTAGCACCTCTGCGAGTTCAAAGGAAAAGCGCTCCGCTACTTTTTCTTCATCACTTCGCGCTTCATTTTTTTCGTAGGAGGTGATGGCAAAATCCCCTTCAAACTGTTTTTCTATGTTATCGAGATAGGCTTCCTTTGAATAGTAGTTGATCTGTTCCCTTTTCTGAATAGCTTTGTACCCGGTCGAAAACACATCTAAGACTCCCGTGGCATTTTGTGATTCGGGATCAAACTTAATACTGGCGCGTACCTGGTACTTGTTTTTGGTATTTGGCTTAATATCGAACCAATAGCTTTCATTCTTAAAATCCATTACCCTACCATAGTGGTTTAGGGCCCGAAAGGGCAAATAACCGAAAGGGTGGTACTTATCCGAAGCGTCCAAAAGATAGTCCTGCCCATCGATGGTTGTTTTGGCCACAGTGTAATTAAAGTCGTTCATTACCGGATGAACTTTTTTTGGCAGCCCTCGCTGGCGAGTAGCCAGCAACATTAAATGGGTAGGAATTTCTGCGGCATTCAATAAGTTGATCAACGACATATTGATTTCCGCGGTAGTCCCTTTTTTTTGTTCAAAAGCCTGCTTTACTCGATTGTCATTATACACACCGTATTCTTCGTTCCATGTAAAATGGTTTTGAACAAATTTGTAAATGTTTTTTGCACGTTTCATTGCATCTCCCTCTATGAGCAAAGATGAAGGCACATTCTTTTCGAAAAAACCTTTTTTGGTTAACTGTCTTCCGATGTCCTTATCGGATCTAAATTCCCTATCAACATCTTTCCAAGATTTCGTGTATTTATCACTGGTACCGTCTAATCCTATGATCTCGGACATTTCAAATTCGATCTGGGCAATATAATTTTTTTGGGAAAGAGCGAATTCCTCATCCATTTTAAAGGCAGGAATATCCTTCATGGCGTACTTTGCTATCTCACAGTCCGCATCGCCAACGCCCTCCAGATAGAAGCAATTTTTTTTAATACTTGCATCATTGGTAGTTAGTTTTAAGTAACCGGTTAGCGAGCGATTGTAAATAAAATTGCCCGGTATACGAGCATTGAATTCACTATATATTTTAGGAATTTCAGATTGAAAGGCCCAACCATCGAAGTTCCCATAATAGGGAGAGGTGATCGAATAGGTATATTCTAGAACACTTCCTTTTTGGATTTTAGGAAAGGTGAATTTGGTAGCTTTCCATCGTTCAGTAAGGTCCACGGTAAACATTTCAGAAGGCAATACGTGGTATTGGTTGTCTCCGTTATGGGTAACTGCCTTTATCGTTGTAATTTTTTCAGAAGAAGTATCGTTGTGATAATAGGGGATTTCAATAGTACCATGATCAAAGCCTTGTTTATTCAAGATTTTTACTTTGGCATGGTATTCTTTTAGCAGGCGAACTTTGCCATTCACTACTTTAAAATAATTGTCCCCTCTTTCATAGAGGACGACCGCGACTGCATCTGCATCTTTATCATAAGTAGTCATACTTTTCTCAAGAGCGGTGACGTTCCCGAACGTATCGGGTATTTGGGCAGTTCCTAAAAAACTAAAAAAGAAAACAAGCCTTAGTATATAAAGGGATTTATACATGGTCGGTTGGTTTGATCGTAAAAAAGTAACTTAAAAATCACTAAATTATTGCAGCTCGTTTACCGTTTTACGCAAACGGGTTAAATTGGTCAATAGCTGTTCAAGATGCGCTAAATGCAACATATTGGCACCATCACTTTTTGCGATGGCCGGGTCAAAATGGGTCTCCATAAAAATACCATCCACGCCCGTGGCGATTCCTGCCCGCGCAATGGTCTCGATCATATCGGGACGCCCCCCGGTTACCCCAGAAGACTGGTTGGGTTGTTGAAGGGAATGAGTCACATCCAACACCACGGGTGCAAATGCTTTCATGGTCGGAATTCCCCGAAAATCGACCACCATGTCTTGATAGCCGAACATGGTACCCCGATCGGTAACCATCACCTGTTCATTTCCAGAATCGGTTACCTTGGTAGTAGCATGTTGCATGCTTTCGGGACTCATGAACTGCCCTTTTTTAAGGTTGATAGTTTTACCTGTTTTCGCCGCAGCGACCACTAAATCTGTCTGGCGAACGAGAAACGCCGGTATTTGTAAAATATCAACATACTCGGCCGCCATCGCAGCATCCGAAACTTCATGAATGTCGGTCACAGTGGGCACCTCAAAGGTTTCAGATACCTTTCTAAGAATTTTTAAAGCTTTTTCGTCCCCAATACCGGTAAACGAGTCTACCCTGCTACGGTTCGCTTTTTTAAAACTTCCCTTGAATACATATGGAATCTCTAAACGATCAGTGATTCCTACTATTTTTTCGGCGATTCGTAGGGCCATGTCCTCTCCTTCAATGGCGCAAGGGCCCGAGAGAAGAAAAAAATTGTTGCTATCTGCGTGTTTTATTTGAGGAATACGGGCTAGTTGCATGGTGTATAGTTTGGCGCAAAGATATTATTTTAAGGAAGTATTTACCGCATAAACAGCAGCTCAGTTTGTTTGAGGGGCCAATTTGAAACAGTCGTTGGCAAATTGCGGCCATGGATCAAGTTTCTTTTGATATAATTTGTAAGGTCGCTACTTCGTTGTTGACTAACCCTGCCTAATTGATCCCAAATCAATCCATTATGCGTACGTACCTAATTGCTTTACTACTGCTAAGTAACGCTGGCGTGGCCGCTCAGTTTGGAAAAAATGTAGAACGCCATCAATTTAAAGTAAACCTCTTGCTACCCGGTTTGGAATATGAGATGGCTCTTGGGCAGAATAGCACCCTTGATTTAAGAGCCGGCTTGCAATACGGTTTGTCTCCCTTGGATTTCAGTGATTATCGTAATTTGGAGCTGTTTACTGCTTATACTACTCAATACCGCTATTACCATAATTTGGAAAACCGCTTTCGCAAAAACCGAATGGCCTACGGCAATGCAGGGAATTACATCGCACTGTCCGGTACCCTGTTTACCCAAAGTCCTATCAAGAATACTTTGGAGACCCGGTCTTTTGGTATAGTTGGTCCGGTATACGGAATCCAACGTGGTTTTTTTGGAGGCCTTAGCGGGTCTGTAGAAGTAGGGGCGGGCTATTATTTTGGCAATTTTTCAGGAGGTATCTATCCTACGTTCAATTTTAGTTTGGGGTGGATATTGGGTGAAAAACGTTGGTGCGTTGGCAAGTAATGGCTCCTTGATCGGAGTGGTATAATCTTAAATTTTACCCAAAGGTAGTGTACGAGTGTCGTTTCCTTTTTAGTTTTAGTCATAGAACGAACGTACTAAACCAAGAGGGGATGCTTAAAAAATTACTACTATTATTTGTTTTTATTTCGTCATACGGTGTGGATGCCCAAATCCGAAAAATTCATGAGCAGGGCAGTGGCCTAGTGAATTTGGAAAAGCATCATGTGAATTTTAACCTTCTGAGTCCAGGTATTACCTATGAAATTGGTCTTTTTAGAAATCAAACCGCTTCGACTTCCTTAGGGTTCGGTTTGGCAACCTATGAAGAGGGGTACGCCTTTGGACTTGCCTGGAACAACCGTTATCGGTACTATCACAATCTGCAACGGCGTCGCGATTTACGTAAAAATGTAGATGGCAACTCCGGAAATTACATTGCAGCGGCGCAGGCCATCTTTTTTTCTCAGTTAAGGGTTGCAACAAACATTGAAGGCCCAAGCGATTTTAATGTTGGATTCTATGGCATGGTCTACGGGATTCAACGCAGTTACCCAAAAGGACTTAATTTTACGGCCGAATTGGGGGCTGGGTACTACCGAGGAGATGGGGTTTTGTCTGGATATGGGCCGCTATTCAGTTTTAATATCGGGTGGACACCCTCCACAAGGAAGAATTGATTCGATTATAGCATCAATTCTTTTAAGGCTTCCATATACCCGCGACTTACGCGAACCACATCGCCGTTTTGCATGGTTACATCATACGATTTTCCATACTTGTGGAGTTCTTTTACCGATTTAAGCTGTATCAAAGAAGAGCGGTGCACCCGAATAAATTTTTTAGGATTTAGTTTCTCTTCAAGAGCAGAAATTCCATAGTTGCTTAGGAAAACATCGTTGGCAACATGTAACTTTGAATAATCGCCATAGGCTTCGACCCATAAAATAGCCTCCACTGCCACAGTAATAAGGCGATTTGCATGCTGTACCAGCACTCGTTCGGGATATGATGGTTTTTCCATCAAAAGACTTTCCGTAAGGGAGCCGATGGGTTGGTTATCCTGTCCTAATTTTTCAATGGCTTTGTCAAAACGTTCTTTGGTATACGGTTTTAACAAGTAATCGATCGCATGTACTTCGAATGCTTGTAAGGCATATTTGTCGTAAGCGGTTGAGAAGATGATCTGCGGTATTTCTTCAAGATGAGTAAGTACTTCAAAACCGGTCATGCCCGGCATCTGTATATCTAAAAAGACAAGATCTGGTTTAAACCGGTTAATTTCACGTACCGCATCAACACCGTTGTTTACTTCTGCTACCAATATCAAGGAAGGAAATGCTTCCAAATACTGCTTAATGAGTATTCTGCCCGCCTTTTCATCATCGACTATAATTACTTTTTTCATATTGAAAAAGCGATTTTAAGGCCCTTTGGGTCGTTGTCGGAAACCTCTAAATGAGTTTGATACATTTTTTGAAGTCGAAGCTTGGTATTCGTGAGTCCTATGCCTTTGTTAAAAATGGCTTTTTTATCGTGTACCCCAACGCCCGTATCGGAAATTTCAAACCGTAGTTTATCCGTTTCTTTTTTTATTCGAATGGTAATGCTACCCCCCTCGATCAAACTGGCAAGGCCATGCTTTACTGAATTTTCAACTAGCGGTTGTAGTAACATTGGGGGGACTTTTTCCTGAAGAAGTGCGGGTGCTACATCGATTATAATTTGAAGCCGTTCTTCGAATCGGGCTTTTTCAAGTTCTAGATACTTTCGTACAAATGATAGCTCTTCTTCCAACGGTACCAGTTCAGTTTGTGTTGCCCGTAATTGGTATCGAAATAAATCGGAAAGCTGTCCGATCATTTCACGAGTTTGTTCTTGTTCGGGAGGCACAGAAGCATTGATAGTGTTGAACACATTGTATAAAAAATGTGGATTCAATTGGGCCTTGATGGCCGCTAATTCGCTCTTTAAGGCTACTTGACGTAGCTCCCCTTCCAAAATAAGTTTCTGTTGATTTTCTTTGAAGTAGGCATAGGCATGAAAAAAACCGAACTGGACCAAGTAAAATAGGGTAGGGATGTAAAGATCCCAAACCTGACCGGTCCCCGTTAAATGATAGTAACCCAATAAATCCCCTAAATAATAATATACCTGCTGCGTGCCGATAACAAATAAGGGTAACAAGAACAGATTTAATGATAATTTCATTAGAATGCGCAAGTGTGCAAAACGCCTAAAAATGAGCCACCAGATGGGAACGGTAAAGAGGAAAAATACAAAATATTGCCCTCCGCCATGCCCGATAAAATTTTGAACATTAAACAATGCATCCGTTGGGTCCTTATGGCCACCCCTATTTAACCAAAGGGCGAAACAATATAAGAATGCAAAAAAGACATAAAAAAGCATCAAGAAAAGTAGCTCCTTAATTTTGATTCCCCAGAGTAGCTCTTTTTTCATTTGTTGTTTTGTAGATGTTTCTCACCAAAGTACTAATAAACAGGATTTTTTAAAAGTCTCAGCCGACGAATGGCCCTATAGGTAGTTGAATTGTCCTGGGTAGGTTTAGCCGATCATGGGGCAACTGGTCGAATACCTTTTTCATGGGCACATCCAAAATCAGATTTTTGGGTATATCAAAAAACCAAACCGTTATGAAAACTATTTGTACACTTATTGCATTGATTTCCTTTCCTTTTTTATGGGGACAGTCTATTTCTGGCCAACTGATTTCAGAAACCCGGGAGCCATTAGCATTCGCTACCATTCTTTTAAATGATACTCAGGATAGCGTGCTGGTAAAAGCAACGACCAGTAACGAAAATGGCTACTTTGAGCTTAAAGGGCTTTCCACGGGCACATACCAACTTACTATTACCAGTATTGGTTTTACTAAGTTTAAAAAAACCGTAGCGGTAGATCAAAAAGACCTGCAATTGGAACCGATAACAATGACTTCGGAAACCCAAAACCTAGAGGAGGTAACCGTGGTCGCCGAAAAACCGATGGTGCAAGTAATGGCCGATAAAACAGTGTTTAATGTTGAAAACACGATCAATGCAA
>CALIIC010000010.1 GCA_938020445.1 uncultured Flavobacteriaceae bacterium
ATGGTAACAACGAAAAGTAGAAAGACGCTAAAAGAGAAAAATGCCAACTAGAATTAATAAATACCTCAGCGAGGTCGGTTATTGCTCTCGCAGGGCGGCCGACAAACTAATTGAACAAGGTAGGGTCACCATTAATGGGAAAGTCCCCGAAATGGGAACGAAAATAGTAGCGGGAGATGAAGTACAGGTGGATGGTAAAATAATTTCAAGCTCCGACGAAAAGCCCGTTTATATTGCCTTTAACAAGCCAATTGGCATTGTTTGCACGACGGATACCGGTGTTGAAAAAGACAATATAATCGACTATATCAATTACCCAAAACGTATTTTCCCCATTGGTCGCTTGGACAAGCCAAGCGAGGGATTGATATTTTTGACCAACGACGGCGATATTGTCAACAAGATTCTAAGGGCCCGAAATCACCATGAAAAAGAATATATCGTATCGGTCAACAAACCGATAACCCAGTCTTTTCTGCAAAAAATGCGCAAAGGGGTCCCCATTTTGGACACCGTGACACGGGAGTGCGAGGTGGAACAGCTAGACACACGACAGTTCAAAATTGTTTTGACCCAGGGCCTTAATAGGCAAATCCGAAGAATGTGCGAGTACCTGGATTACAAGGTTACCCGTCTCAAACGGGTTCGTATCATGAACGTTCAGCTAGATACCCCTGTAGGCCAATGGCGTGATTTAACCGAAATAGAACTGAAAGAAATTAATCGGTTGGTGGCCGATTCGGCAAAAACGCATGATGCCTGACTTCATTTCTAGAGCAAATGAACGCTGGGCATTTTTCACTAACTTATGCTTCAATGTATTGTATTGGTCAATACCTTAGTTATCGTTATGAAAAAATTGTTTTTGCTTTTAGCTGCACCCCTATTTATTTCCTCGAACCCATACGAGAAAAAAAAGCCAAAAAAAGACAGCCTTCCCAATATCATTCACATTTTCGCAGATGACCTAGGTTATGGTGACCTGGGGTGTTTCGGGGCAACCGATATTAAAACTCCGAATATTGATCGGCTGGCAAAAGAAGGCATGAAATTTACTTCATTTTATTCTGCCTCTTCGGTATGTAGTCCCTCTCGCGCCGGTCTTCTTACGGGGCGTTATCCGCAGCGCATGGGAATCAACGAGGTTTTCTTTCCGGAGAGTTTTACGGGAATGCCGCCCGAAGAAATAACCATTGCCGAAATGCTTAAACAACGGTCGTACGCAACAGGCGTGGTTGGCAAATGGCATCTGGGACATCGTGAACAGTTTCTGCCATTGCAACAAGGTTTCGATAGTTACTTTGGCATCCCCTACAGCAACGATATGGAAAGTGTGGTTTATATGCGTAATAATGCCGTGGAAACCTTTACCGTAGACCAACGCTATACCAC
Source organism: uncultured Flavobacteriaceae bacterium (assembly GCA_938020445.1). Classification (GTDB taxonomy): domain Bacteria; phylum Bacteroidota; class Bacteroidia; order Flavobacteriales; family Flavobacteriaceae; genus Pelagihabitans. The sequence goes on from CALIIC010000010.1 coordinate 1,393, forward strand.
GCGCACCTATACCGAAGAGGCCATAGGGTTTATAGATCGGAATAGCGAGCGGCCTTTTTTCCTGTACCTGGCGCATACCATGCCCCATGTACCCCTCTATGCTTCCGAAAGATTCAAAGGCACGTCTGAGCGGGGGCTTTACGGCGATGTAATACAGGAGCTGGATTGGAGTGTGGGAGAAGTTCTTAAAAAATTAGAGTCCGAGGGGCTATTAGAAAACACTTTGGTCATTTTTTCCAGTGATAATGGCCCTTGGTTGGTAATGGAAGATCATGGAGGTTCCGCAGGTCCTTTACGCGAAGGAAAACAGTATACATTCGAAGGGGGAATGCGAGTTCCCACCTTGGCCATGTGGAAGGGAAAAATTGCTCCAGGAACCGTTGCGAAAGCGCTTGCCACCCAAATGGATTGGTTCCCCACCATCGCCTCCCTAACAGGAACGGAACTGCCCACAGATCGGCCCATAGATGGTAAGGATATTGCCCCAGTTCTTCTAGGGACGGGAACACGTCCAGACGATTCTTTCCTATTCTTTTCCGGAGCCGAACTTCAAGGGTACCGAAAAGGCGCCTGGAAAGTAAAAAAAGCGTATGAGGGTTTTGAGGGCAACAAATGGATGAAAAAAGTAGCTCCCCATGATTCGCTATTGATTCATTTGGAAAAGGATATAGGGGAACAACACAATTTGTATAGGGCACAAAAAGAAAAGGCTCAGGCCCTGTTTTCTGAAATGAAGAATGCGCATCAAAAAATGGGACCGTTGCCCGAATCGCAAGTCGTTCTGAGCGCAGATGATGTAAGCCATTTTACATACCTTAAAAGCAAAAAGTAGGACCGTTTACCTAAGAATCGAGCATAAAAACCATCTCCCTACACTAAGAGACAAACAAGCTTCACACAAAAAGTATCTTTGAAAAAAATATTTTATGGATTTCATTATCCTGCTATTTCTATGTTTCGTGTTCCTTGGACTTTGCTTATCGGTCCTATTTTTACTCAAAAAGAAAGGAGATCGCTTTGCGAACCGCCTATTGGCCATCTACACATTTCTCTTTGCAACCGAGCTGTTGAACAATGCCCTTCGTTGGTCGGGAGCAATCAAAGAAGCACCCTTTATCCATTTCAATTTGGCCCATTTCCCCTTATGGACGGTTTACGGCCCCTTATTGTTTATCTATGTCCGTAGGGTCGTCACTGGCAAAGGGCTGCAATGGAAAGACCTCGTATTTCTTATTCCCACTTTTATTATTGTAGCCACACTGGCCCCTTTTTATGGTATGGGTACCGCGCAAAAAGTAGCTGTGGTAAATCAAGGAATAGAATTCAGTTATATTCCATGGCCCAGCTATGGTATTTGGCTTGTGATAGCCCTTTTATTCTTCTACGCCTTTTTTACGTATTTCAGTTTCTGGCGCAATAAAAAAGTAGGGTACCGCGAAAATAGTTGGATGAAGTGGTTCGTAGGTGCCTATTTCGGGTTCGCTTTCATGTTCACGCTCTACATTTCACTGACGTGGTTTGGCATCATGAATCCAAAATACGATTACTTCGTAGACATCGTCATTGTATTTTTTATTGCGATGCTCTCTTTTTTCGGTTTTGTACAACCAGAGGTATTCGAAGGCAAATCGATACAAAAAGTACTACCGTTCATTAAGTACCAAAAAACAGGTTTGTCGGACGCATTATCACTCGAAATGAAGAAAAAGTTATTGCGCATCATGGAATCCGAGCAGCCCTATCTGAACAACGAATTGCGTTTAGATGATCTCTCGCGCTTAATGAACCTTTCGAGAAACCATACTTCCCAAATAATCAATGAACACTTTAATCTTTCTTTTTTCGATTTCATAAACAAATACAGGGTAAAAGAGGCTAAAAATTTACTTATGAACAACGAGATCAACGGCCTTACTATGACGCAAATCGCATATGATGTCGGGTTTAACAATAGAGCATCATTCTATAAGGCCTTCAAAAAATTTACGGAGGCCACCCCAAGTGTTTATAGGGAACGGGCCAATGCTTCCTGAAAAATCATCACTAAAAATGTAAAGGTTTATAAGAAGAGACATCAAGTCTTCTGGGTCTTGCTAAATTCATGAAACAATAAAAAAACAACTTTCATGAAAAAATTATTGGGCGGCTTTTTAACCCTATTGCTGGCTTTGTCATGTATGACCACAACACAAAAAGACAAACCAAAAGAATCAATTAACAATACCCTGTTGGGCTCCTGGGAGATGAAGAGGATTGAATGGGTATCGGCAGATACAGTATATCCAATTGAGAAGGCCCAACCGGGTGTTTTGTTAATTACTCCCAATCGTTATAGTATTATTTGGACCCCTACCCAAGAAACGAGAAAGGCATTCGAAGTCTTATCAAACCCAACAGATGAGGAAATCATTGCCGGGTTTAGATCGGTGGTCTTCAACGCAGGTTCCTATGTGCATACAGATAGTACCTTCACGACCAAAGCGCACATTGCCAAAGTGCCAGGTTTTGAAGGTGGGATGCAATTGTACGATTACAAATTGTCCGCAGATACCTTACGCCTCACCATGTTCGACGAGACCTACCCCAATGGTAGCAAACCCGATTGGGCCGGAAAATGGAAAACACGTTTTACCATGAAACGCATTACAAAATAAAAGACAGCATGAAAACTTCAGTACAAATACCGGCACTGCTTGCATTACTGCTGCTTTTGCCCCAGTGCACCACAGATGATACCCGCGACACGAAAAGGCCAGGTTCCAAAAATACCGTAGACACCTCGTCGTCCGGTAGCTGCGGAGATGCGCAATACGACAACTGGGAGACTTCCCGGTATGTGCTTCCCTATCCCGTGGGTACGCAATATTCGGTCAACCTAAGTCATTGTGGTGGATCCTATCACAGTGAAGGACAACCCGATCAATACGCTATCGATTTTGTAATGCCCATCGGAACAGAAGTAACCGCCTCTAGAGACGGGCAAGTCGTATTTGTAGAAGAGTCCGGGGAGAACGGTTCTTTTCCGAACAATGTCGTAATTGTTCAGCATTCGGACGGTTCCTATACCCAATACATGCACTTGACCAAGGATGGCGCCGAAGTTACTGTTGGGGAATTTGTATCTCAAGGAGATCCTATAGGCCTTAGTGGAAATACAGGGTTGGCCGGGTACCCTCATTTACATTTTGTGGCAACTAAAAAAGGTTCGTTCAAATATCCGTATGATTCGTTCCCGACCACTTTTAAAAATACCTTGGCCAATGAGCGTAGTTTACTACCACAAACAGTTTACCCGGCACAACCCTATTAAGAACAGAAAATTAACACGTAAATACCCCAAAATTTAGTACCTTAGAAAGGTATTTGCATCAAACAGAAGCAACTGAATATGAAACACTTAAAACTTTTTCGAAAAAAATCCTGCTTCATGGCATTCCTAGTATTGTGCATGTTGGGGGTACCAACGACCATACAAGCCGCTATCTTTTTCCAAGATGCTCAGTCACAGACCTCCTTTAATCAGTACAAGGGAAAAGTAATGGACCAGGATAGCAAGAAACCCTTGGTATTTGCAAGCCTAACTTTAGAAGACACCAATATTAGTACCATTAGCAATACGGAGGGGGAATTCGCCCTTAAGATACCCAAAGACGTAACCAGTGGTAATATTGTTATTTCCTTTTTGGGATACAAAACAGTTACCATACCACTTGCGCAATTTTCCCCCGAGGATAATAAAATTATGATGGAAGTGTCGGTAATGGAGCTTTCAGAGGTTAACTTAACCATTCCGAAAGACGCCAAAAACTTGGTAAAAGAGACCCTTCGGAAAAAAGGTGAAAATTACTTCGATGATCCTACCCTAATGACGGCGTTCTATCGAGAAACCATCAAACGGCGAAGAAAGAATGTATCGCTCTCCGAGGCAGTGGTCAATATTTACAAAACCTCTTACAACTCTGACCGCAAAGATGCGGTACAGTTGTTCAAAGCACGGAAGAGTACCGATTACTCGCGTCTTGACACGGTAGCCCTTAAGCTACAGGGCGGCCCCTTCAACGCACTCTTTGTGGATATTATCAAATACCCTGAGTATATCTTCACGGAAGAGTCTATTGAATACTACAATTTCAGTTTTGCACAATCAACCCGTGTGAACAATAAACTATTGTACATCATCGATTTTAAGCAAAAAAGGGGAATTGAAGATCCCTTGTATGAAGGAAAGTTGTACATAGATGCCGACAATAAAATTTTAACCAGTGCCATTTATACCCTGAACATTACCGATCGTGAAAAAGCGGCCCGTTTGTATGTTCGAAAGAAACCCGCACAAGCATCGGTTTGGCCAACGGAAGTTGCCTACCGTGTGGATTACAGGGAGCGAGATGGAAAATGGTATTACGGTTATAGCAATGTGCTTCTAGAATTCAAGGTCAATTGGAAGAAAAAGCTTTTTAACTCTGTCTATAGTATGACCTGTGAGATGGCGGTTACCGATTGGGAGAAAAACACCCAGGGCGCGACACCTAAATCAAAAGACCGTATGCGCTCATCGATTATTCTTAATGACGAGGCCGTTGGTTTTTCAGATCCGGATTTTTGGGGAGAGTACAACATTATAGAGCCCGAAAAATCGATCGAATCTGCCATTAAAAAAATACAACGTCAACTGAGAAGGTCTAAAAATCAAGGAGGCACCTCTGCCCGTTAACATACCGCTTCATAAAAATGTTCGAAACTGCGATGGCAACTTTGAGTTGAATCGCAGTTTTTTTTGGTAGCACCCCTAGGCATACCAGCTCTTTTTTTTAAAGATTTCAAATTCCATTGCCAATAACCCGTCCCGTTACAATCCATTACCCCCTTTTTTCGGGGAGGACAATTTCACTGAAATCTTCGTTTTGTATATTCGTAAAAGACCGAATCTTTGTATTCAACAATGAACTCTTGTTTCGTACCAATAAATTGATCGTATTGTCGTTTAATTTTAAACACGAGCATAAAAACCAATTAAAATTCAAAAAATGAAGAACGTATTACCAAGGTTTCAGCGGCCGTTAAATGGAATTAGCGAACCGCGAACAGAGGTATCCCATTGGGATAAGGCTATGGATGCCTATGATGCGAAGAACTTTCGCATGTCCCTACTTGAGACCATTAACTACATGAATTCCACCATTCTCGCAGGAAAAGATACCAGCGGGGACATTAATTTCGTTCAAAATCAAGGTTCTGCGGAAATACAAGTGAGCATTGAACAAGATACCTTTTCCGTAAAAGCACCTTTCCTAAAGATTACAGATGCAACGAATAAGGTGGCGCTCTATAGAAAAGTGGCGGAAATTAATTTCGCACCTTTAACCCTTTCTCAAATTCATTTAAGGGGAGATGAGCTTTGGTTTGAGTTTTTATCACCCATTTCATTATGCCAACCATACAAGGTTTATGATGTGATTCGAGAAATATCGGTCTTTGCAGATGACTATGACGATGATTTTGTAGAAAAATATAAGGCTGACTTCTATAAGGAGGCCAATACCCAACCGTTAACGAGTGATGAAGCGGAGAAAGTATGGCAGCAGATTACCAACATTTTAGAGGATTATAAAAACTACACCGCTTTTTTCAAAGAAAAAAGATGGAATGATTTTCAATGGGACCTTACCGTCATCTCATTGTTAAAAATAGTGAACATGCCCTATACACACGGTACATTACGTACCAAATTGCAAGAGTATGTAAACAATATGTTCAATAACAATATTGATTTTCACCATCGCATCGACAAGGGCACCAATTTCATGCAGGAACTATGTGCCAAGTCTCGGGAAGATTTCCTAAAAGACATGTACCATGCCGATGCATTTATATCCTTAAAATGGCGCAGTTCGGTCCAAATTCTGCAAGATGAGGTAAAGCGTTTTGAGAATACCGTAAACTCGTATGTGAAGAACAACGATAACTTTTCGCTCTGCTATTATTTGCAATTCAATTTTCTCTACATGCTCTATAATTTTAATGTAGAGGAGCATCAGAAAAATGCAATTTATAGCGTACTAGAAAATGTAAGCGGTCTGGAGCCCAATATGGCAGCACCCAAACTCTTAAAAGTGTACCGTGCCTTTTTAGACGGCAAGGAAAATATGACCGCTAGCACGAAAGGAAAAGGGTTTTTCGCAAAACTCTTTGGATAATCAACAATACTACAACCTTATGGAACATATCAATAAATC
>CALIIC010000011.1 GCA_938020445.1 uncultured Flavobacteriaceae bacterium
ATCAAAAATCTTAAATATTAACTTAACCTAGAAACGGAATGCTCTACGACACCTACGGAGAGGAATATTTGAACTTCCTTCAAGATCTAAACGAAATTTTAAGTTTAAACGAGTTGGTAGAGTTAGACTATATGTAGTCTAGCCCTGCGTCCCGATTCCTAAACCCTACAATCATGGCAAAACAAAATCCAGACAATGCAGCTTATTTAAACTTCATTGAAGACCTGAACGAAATCCTGACCGATTTTGAAATCAACAAATTAAATTATTCCTAAGCGTTTGAATAGCCGCTTATAAAAAAGACCCTAACTTTCTAGTTAGGGTCTTTTTTATACAAGGTATTTGAGGTTTATCCCAAATAGGTTTTAAGCATTTTACTGCGCGAATTGTGTCGTAGCTTGCGAATCGCCTTTTCACGTATTTGACGGACTCTCTCGCGTGTCAAATCAAAGGTAAGGCCTATCTCTGCCAAAGTCATTGATTGCTGATCTCCGATGCCATAATATAACTTTACAACATCGGCCTCTCGCGGAGATAAGGTCTCCAAGGCACGGTTGATTTCGGTGTTCAAAGATTGCTGCATCAATATATTATCGGGCTTGGGCGATTCCCCGGCACGAAGTACATCATATAAATTAGAATCTTCTCCCTCTCGTAAGGGCGCATCCATGGATACATGTCGTCCCGAATTCTTAAGAGATTGTCGCACTTCATTTACCGTCATCTCTAGTTCTTTGGCAATTTCTTCCGCGGAAGGTGGGCGTTCATGTGCCTGCTCTAGATAAGAAAATGTCTTCTTTATTTTATTGATCGATCCAATTTTGTTCAAAGGAAGCCGCACTACCCGTGATTGCTCGGCGAGCGCCTGGAGGATCGATTGTCTGATCCACCATACAGCATAGGAGATAAATTTAAAGCCGCGCGTTTCATCAAATCGTTTGGCAGCTTTTACAAGGCCTACATTGCCCTCGTTGATCAAGTCGGGAAGTGTTAGTCCCTGGTTTTGGTATTGTTTGGCCACCGATACTACAAATCGCAGGTTGGCCGTTGTTAGTTTTTCTAGGGCGATTTGGTCGCCATCTCTAATTTTTTGAGCCAGTTCAACTTCTTCACTGGCGGTTATCAAGTCGATTTTACTGATATCTTGCAGATACTTGTCGAGTGATTTTGATTCCCGGTTAGTTACCTGCTTGATAATCTTTAGTTGCCTCATATATGCTTATTTGATTTTGGTATTGTACAAGTTCTCATTATACATTTTTTAAAGGTCTTATCCAAAGGAATTAAGGTATTATTATACATGTTTTATACCCATTTTGGGAATAATACCAACGATTTAGATCATTTGCAGCATATTCGTTCAGCTTGTATTATTTTTACAAAAACACCGATTGGAGTGACTATGGCAAAACAAAAGATTGCAATTATTGGAGCAGGCCTTAGTGGTTTGACGGCGGCGATTTGCTTGGAAAAGAATGGGTTTTTACCTACAATATATGAAAGTGGTAATCACATAGGAGGTCGGGTACGATCCGATAGGTACGAGGGTGTTGCGTTGGATTATGGATTTCAGGTACTGTTGACCGCTTATCCCATGACACGGAAGTATCTGGATTATGAGCGACTGGAATTAAAACGATTTCTTCCCGGGTCTTTGATATTCAACAAAGGAAAACGGTCCAAAATCGGGGACCCTTTGCGAGCTGTATCTTTCCTAATCCCCACTTTGTTCTCTGGTGTTGGCTCTTTAAGAGATAAATGGAAGATTTTCCGGTTATCGGCACGTTTAAAGAAAAAGACCCTCCAAGAGATATTTACATCGCCTGAAATGACCACTCTTCAGTTTTTGAATGAGTATGGTTTTTCAAAACGTATCATCGCCCAGTTTTTTAGTCCTTTTTTTACAGGAATATTTTTGGAAGAACAGCTGAACACTTCTTCTCGCATGTTTGAATTTGTTTTTAAGATGTTTGCGGAAGGGGATGCGGCTATCCCGGCCAACGGGATGCAGGAAATTCCGAAACAATTGCATGAAAAATTGAATGCCACTACTTTTCAATTTGAGCAAAAAGTAACAAAAGTAGAGGGCGGCACTATTTATTTTGAAAATGGAAGTAGCCGCAGTGAAGACTTTATTCTGATTGCGACCGATCCATCGGAATTGCTGGCGGACTTGGTGCCAACGCCCGTGCAATGGCATAGCTCACAAACCCTATATTTTAAAAGTGATTTACCGACCGCTATTGGTGAAGCCATTATTGGATTAATGCCACATATAGATACTTTGGTGAATAATGTGCATTACGTTACAGATGTGCTTTCAGCAAAAGGCGGTTCAAATCAAATACTTTCGGTTACCGTTGTAAAAGAACATACGCTTTCGGAAGCCGAGCTTGTTTCGAAGGTCAAAGCTGAATTATCGGAGCATTGTGGAGTAGGGGAACTCGAGCTTATCAGGTGCGATAAAATACCGTTTGCCTTACCCAATTTACCGTCGGTTGCCTTAAACAGTAGAATCATAAAATATTCAGAGACCATTTTCTTGGCCGGGGATCATTTGGCAAATGGAAGTATCAATGCTGCCATGCAATCGGGAGAGGATGCAGCAAACGCTATTTTGAACGAAATACAGAAAAGGTCATGAGTAAAAGGCAGCTTAAAAAGTATTTGAACGACTTGCCCAAAACCGAGCTTGAGGAGCAAATGCTCGATTTATATCAGCGTTTCCCGGTGGTAAAGCAGTATTACGATTTTGTATTCAATCCGAAGGAAGAGAAGCTGATACAGGAGGCCAAGACCAAAATTTCCAATGAATACTTCCCGATACGCAGAAAAAGACCCAAGGCACGGCGATCGGTTGCTCAAAAATTTATCAAACATTTTGTAAAATTGGGTATGGAGGCGCCTTTGATAGCCGACCTTATGCTTTATAATATTGAAATAGCCCAAACGTTCTCCACCAATCGCAATTTACCCGATAGTTTTTTTAAAAGCATGCTTAATTCTTTCGAAGAAGTCGTGCATTTTGTTTCAATTCAAGGACTGCTCTCCGAATTTCAAAAACGCATTCTAAAGATATATACGTTTACAAAAGAAGAAGAATGGCCTTTTGAAGAGGGCTTTTCACGTGTTTTAGATAATATCGATTAACATTTTAACAACGAAGATTCATAGCACTATGGCATTGGTTATTAGTAGACAGGATACTAAAATTCAACAGTGGAAGAAAGCCTTGAAAACTGCTGCACCCGATATAGAGGTGTACAGTTGCCTGGAAGACCATCCGAAAGAAAAGATTAAAATGGCCTTGGTTTGGAAACATCGGCCAGGCAGTCTAAAAGAGTATCCCAATTTGGAGTGCATTGCTTCGTCGGGGGCAGGGGTCGACTTTATTTTTGCGGACAAGGAAGCGCCAAAAAACATTCCGATTACGAGGGTCGTTGACCCCATGTTGGCCAGCGATATGTCCGAACATGTAACGGCATTGATTTTTGCATACTTGAAAAACTTGAACCAATACAAATTGGATCAGACGCAACAGGTATGGAATCCGCTTCCCTACGCACGAATTAAAGATTTTACCATCGGCATTTTAGGGTTGGGTGCCTTGGGGGCGTTGTTGGCTACAAATTTGGTTCATATCGGTTTTCAGGTGCAAGGTTGGTCACAATCTAAAAAAGTACTTCCTTCCGTAACTGCATACACCGGGAAAACGGGCTTGCCCGGATTTTTATCTTCAACCGATATCCTTGTCTGTCTGCTTCCATTAACGCCGGATACGGTCGGAATTTTAAACAACGAGCTATTTGCCCAACTTCCAAAAGGAGCCTATGTTATCAATGTAGCGCGAGGCGGGCATTTGGTAGACGAAGATTTATTGGAGGCTTTAAAGGCCAATCATCTCAGTGGTGCGGCGCTCGATGTATTTCACGAAGAGCCGCTCGATAGGGAGCATCCCTTTTGGTCGCATTCAAAGGTGCATATAAGTCCACATTGTGCCAGTGTATCGGATACCAAGTCTGTAGTACCACAGATTATCGAGAATTATCGAAACTTATACAGTGGTAAATCACTTAAAAACATAGTTTCCATGGATAGAGGCTATTAGGTCTCTAAAAAAAATCTTGTGACCTATTTCCACTTTAATATTTTTCTGAAGAGGAAAGATCTAGTAATTTTGCAAGATTCGAGTCGAAGTAAAATAAGGCGCTATCAGCTATTTTAAAACCAACTATCTGTTTGGAAATACAAAAAAAAACTACCGAGAAAACACTTTACGACTACCAAATCGAAGATTTGAATACGATATTCAAGCACCTCGATGAGGAAAAGTCGGGCAATTTATTGTATCAGCTTCCCACCGGTGGAGGTAAAACGGTGGTATTTTCTGAAATCGCCAAGCGTTACATCAAACAAAACAATAAAAAGGTAATTGTTCTTACGCACCGAATCGAGCTGAGTGTCCAAACCTCTAAAATGTTGAACGGGTTTGGCGTAAATAATAAAATTATCAACAGTGGTGTCAAAGAGTTGCATGACCAAGATGAGTACATGTGTTTTGTGGCGATGGTAGAAACCTTGAACAATCGGCTACAGGAAGAAAAAATTGAGATCAATAATATTGGTCTAGTAATTATAGATGAAGCGCACTATAATTCGTTTCGGAAATTGTTTAAGTATTTTGAGAATTCAACTATTTTGGGCGTAACCGCTACTCCTTTGAGTTCCAATATCAAGCTTCCCATGAAAGACAACTATCAAAAGTTGATCATTGGGGAGTCTATTACATCATTGATCGAGAAAAAGTTTCTTGCCAAGGCCAATATGTACAATTATGATGTAAGCCTGCAAAGTTTAAAATTGGGGATAAATGGTGATTATACGGTAAAATCCTCAGATGAGCTGTATGGAAACCACAATATGCTGGGCAAGCTGATCAATGCCTACAATGAAATTGCAAAAGGCACGAAAACGCTTATTTTTAATAATGGGATCAACACGTCTATCTACGTGTATGAGACCTTTAAAAAGGCGGGCTATAATATTCGCCACCTCGATAATAAAAATACGGCTTCGGAACGAAAAGAAATCCTCAGTTGGTTTTCTGAGACTCCAGGGGCGATTTTAACTTCGGTAAGTATCTTAACAACCGGTTTTGACGAACCTTCCGTAGAAACGATTATATTGAATAGGGCTACTCGTTCTTTAACGCTTTATTTTCAAATGATTGGTAGGGGGTCTAGGGTGTTGCCCAACAAGGATGAGTTTACGGTGATCGATATGGGAAACAATGTTGCCCGCTTCGGAATGTGGAACGCTCCGGTAGACTGGCAGGAAATCTTTCATTTTCCTGATTTTTATCTTGAAAATATTAAGAACGACGAGGATATTGAGCGAGAGTTTGTCTACGAGATGCCGCCGGCCTTGAGGGCAGAGTTTTCCAAATCAACGGAAATCGAATTTGATATTAAGAAAGAGTATAAAAAGATTTTTGCCCAAGGCTTACGTTCAAAAGTAGTGCTTGAACGAAGTATTGAACAGCATGCCCAAATTTGTGTTGAAAACGCGGAGGATGTTTTTGATGCCCGTATACTTGCCAAGCAGTTGAAAGATGAAATCGCCTATCGTGTACGGCAATATTCGTATTGTATCATGAACAACACCAAAAATTACAAAGAATGGCTCGAGGAGGATTATGAGCGCCGTTTGCGTTCGAGTATCTCTAAAAAGTTTGCCGCCAAAATGTAGGTTTCATGTTGATTGGCGATGGTTCAATGTAGAACCTCCCAGAATACAATGGTGCTCTGATTCAATATCCTTTTAAACTGAAATGAAAAGAGGGTATGCCATTGTTTTCTTTGTAAAGGCTAAAACGGCTCAAAGTATTTAAACCCTACCAATTTGAACACAAATCTCTCAATCGAATAAAGAAATGGGAATAGGGTTGGCTAAAAAACTCCTCGTTATCGGCTTTACCTGGCCAGAACCTACTTCTACTGCTGCCGGAAATCGAATGCTAAAGCTTTTGCACTTTTTTAAGGAGGAGGGTTTTGAGATAACTTTTGCCAGTACGGCAAGTGAATCTCCTCTTTCATTAGATTTCGATAGCCTAGGTATTCGTAGCGTACCGATTCTCTTGAACCACAAGGGTTTCGATTTATTTATAACTGATTTCAAACCTGATGTGGTGCTTTTCGACCGTTTTCTTACGGAAGAGCAATTCGGTTGGCGGGTGGCGGAATTCGCACCGAATGCCCTACGTATTTTAGATACTGAAGACCTGCATTCGCTTAGACAAACAAGGCAGAAAGCAATGAAGTTGGGTACCGAATACACGATAGATGCATGGCTTAACGCTGATATGACAAAAAGGGAAGTGGCAAGTATTTACCGTTCGGACCTTTCCCTGATCATTTCGGATTTGGAAATGGATTTGCTGAAAAATACAGCTAAAATCGATGATTCGCTATTGTTGTATCTGCCCTTTATGATTCCCAGTTTAGACGATGATGTCATTGCCAAGTGGCCCCATTTTGAGGGTCGTAATCACTTTATGTACATCGGTACCGGGAAGCATGCCCCAAATGTAGATGCGATAAAATGGTTGCATACTGAAATTTGGCCGCTGATCCACCAAAAGCTTCCTAAGGCAGAAGTGCATATTTATGGTTCCTATCTACCACAACAAGTACTTGAAATGCATCTACCTGCGGTTGGTTTTTATGTGAAGGGATGGACACCCGACGTACAAAAGACAATGGCCCAATATGTACTGAACCTGGCGCCATTGCGATTTGGAGCAGGCATTAAGGGGAAACTGCTCGATAGCATGCGCTACGGACTCCCAAGCGTTACAACCCATATAGGGGCGGAAGGCATGCAAGGTGTACTCCCGTGGAATGGTCGTATTGCCGATGACGCCGCCGATTTCGCCAAGGCTGCCATAGAATTGTATCAGAACCCTTCGGAATGGGGCAGCGCACAACAAAATGGAATCGACCTTATTAATTCAAAGTATGATGCGATTCGCTTATCAAAGAAAATGGCTGGAAGAATTGATGCGCTATGGGAACATTTGACGGGACATCGCACACAAAATTTATTCGGGAGAATTCTTCAGCATCATACACTGGCAAGCACTAAATACCTTTCCAAATGGATTGAGGAAAAGAATAAGGGGCTCGATAAGTGATTCGAATTTTTACGTACGAAATAGTATCTTTGACCAAATATTTGCACTAAAAATACATGAAGACAGCCAACTGGAAAATTGCCAAGGAATTTGAAGATATCACTTATCAAAAAAGCGATGGAGTAGCGCGTATTGCATTCAATAGACCCAACGTACGTAATGCGTTTCGACCAAAGACTACGAGCGAATTGTTCCAAGCTTTTTACGATGCCCAGGAAGACACCTCGATCGGAGTTGTCTTGTTATCGGCAGAAGGGCCTTCCACCAAAGATGGGGTATATTCTTTCTGTAGCGGTGGCGACCAAAAGGCTAGGGGGGAACAGGGCTATGTCGGGGAAGATGGCATGCACCGATTAAATATTTTGGAAGTACAACGCCAAATTCGTTTTATGCCAAAGGCGGTAATTGCCGTAGTGCCCGGTTGGGCTGTCGGTGGCGGACATAGTTTGCACGTTGTTTGTGATATAACATTGGCTAGTAAGGAACACGCTATTTTTAAGCAAACCGATGCAGATGTTACAAGTTTTGATGCGGGATATGGATCTGCATATTTAGCAAAAATGGTGGGGCAGAAAAAAGCAAGGGAAATCTTTTTTTTAGGTAGAAACTATTCTGCACAGGAAGCGTATGAAATGGGAATGGTCAATGCCGTTGTTCCGCACGAGGAGCTAGAAGCAACTGCTTATCAATGGGCGCAAGAAATTCTTGAAAAATCGCCAACTTCGATTAAGATGCTCAAGTTTGCCATGAATCTTACCGATGATGGTATGGTAGGGCAGCAAGTCTTTGCTGGTGAAGCCACGAGGTTGGCCTATATGACAGAGGAAGCGAAGGAAGGTAGAAATGCCTTTTTGGAAAAACGAAAGCCAAACTTTGGTAAAAACAAATGGCTCCCGTAATTTATTTTGAAACTTTTAATGGCCGTTACCAGCGCTTTTTTTACCCCATTTAAATGGTAGGAAAAGTAAGATTCCTCCCCAGAATAGAGAACATTGTATAATGTGTTGGATGGGTTGGTCAAAAACAAACCGAACGCCTAAATCCAGGATAAACAGCACGACATAAAGCCCTGGGCTATATAATAATAGAGATCGCAATGCTACTTCGTTGGTTTCGGATTTGTCAGCATACCTCAACTGTAACCAGGTCTCCTTGTTTAATTCCGTTGCCTTGGATTCTACCTGTCTATTCCAATTTAAGAATCCGACCAATTTTCTTGCCAAGTGTAGTTTGCCCGCACGCCAGGTACTTTTAATAGGTGTAGAGGGCCAGTTCAAGAAAACCAACAGATATATTAAAATGTCGTCGAGAAAATGCCCAAAACGCTCTTTTGTGAGGGTAAAAAGAAAAGTGTGGAACAGTAAAATCAACCAAATTGCCAAAGCTTGTTTTCTTCTAGACAGCAGCAAAATACCGATGACTATTTCAGCTAGCATAGAACCCCAGGATATGAGCTTTGCCGCTATGCCCTCGGGAAACATATCTGCAAAAAGCAGATAGGAATCGTTTTCTATGGCAACAGCCATCCAATTATGCATGTACTGGCCAGACCACCAATCTACTTGTACTATTTTGTTTATTGCCGCACCAAGATAAACCAAGCTCAACTGAATATATAGCAGCCACGGCGTC
>CALIIC010000012.1 GCA_938020445.1 uncultured Flavobacteriaceae bacterium
CTCTCCGCATTCGTGGCGCCTTTTAAATAGCACACAAAACTACCATCTATCTGCTGTTCCGTAACCACGGAAACAGCACCCTTTGGACTGTTTATTTTTTCGGTAGCTATAAGCACTTCCATAAGCGCAGTTGCTATTTTCTTGGTCTTCTTATAGGTATTCCCAAACATGAAGTACAGTTGAACGGCCTTAAAGGTCTTCGGGGCAAAACCTACAAAAATAGCGGCTAAAAGCACATACAAAAATTGAAAAATACCTTTCCCGACCAACACATCGAAGTGTTTGGCCAAAAACTCCGGAAAAAACAAAGAAATTCCCGTAACGACCTGTAAGAGCAAAAATCTTGACGCGTTGCCCCATCGCAACTTCTTGGCCTCTTCAGGCGGCACATCTCCCATATAAGGCACTTTCACTTCCCGAACAAGTACACTGCCTTTCGAAATAGCATCGAACCAGCGCGCTTTCAGTTTTGAACGTTCGTTGGCCAATTGCACCATCCCATCATTCAATTTTTCAAGATCCGTATCAATGTAGAATTTTGTTGGTAGCTGAAGTCGTTCCAATCCATTTTCAATATAGGTGGTTCCTGCAACTGAAACCCCTGAAAACGCTTCAAATCTTCTTTGCAGTTTTTCAAGATCCTTACCACCATCTTCCCTTGTCGGGTCGATACAGGCCAGGTGCCAAATAGTCCCTGTTTTATGCGCTGCATTCGCGTCTACTCGAATGGCCCTGCCCCGCATTTGGTTCGATGAAACAAAAGACCCCACATAAGATGCAAGAATAAGCGTATTCATTGCCGGAGCGTCCCAGCCTTCTCCTAACAATGATTTTGTACCGACCAGTATTTTAATTTTTCCCTCCTGAAAAAGTGCCGTAACAGCTGCTACCAAAAGGTTTTTACCACTTCCCCCGGAATCAACTACCATAAAATCTGCATCCGAAGACAAGGGTACACTCCTAAAATGCGCGCCCTTCAACCGTACTGCAAATGCCTCCATTACTTCCTTATGTAGTATAATCAATGAGCCGGTAAGCACCCCCAAATGCTCTTCGAAAGTGCCTTGCATTCGAAGCGTCTGAAAAATAGAAACAACTCCGAGTTTATTGAGAGGGGTCATATCATCTCCATTGAAATCTAAAAACTCTTTTCGGATAAAATCGGTCAATACGACCGCCTTTAGCTCCGCCCCTAGTTGCTTTGCCTCCGCTCCAAGAATGGCGTTGATACTCTGAAGTTTGGAAGGGCTATTTGCCAAACTGCGGTACAGTTGTTCGTCGCCAACAAAATTTACGCGCTTCTTTTCGAATACACCGATTTTGGCAAGTTGTTTTTCAATGGTAGAAAGCAAGGCCTCATGGGCGACAAATTCCGCTCGCTGAACCACCAACAGTTCTTGTAACAATAGTTCGAGCCATTCATAGTTTAAATTGGGAAACGCAACCTTTTTTCCCTCAAACCCTAGTAAACGCAGCTTTTTGGAATCAATAGTGAAACCGGCGGCTTTTAGAAAAATCAATATGGCCGAAAAAAAATGGGGTTTTTCATAAAGCGCCTCAAGGGAATTGGAAGTATCGGTATACAAAGGGTGCCGTAGTAGCAACTGTTGAAAATCGTTGTTCTTCAACAACGTATTCATAAACTCCAATATTTGTTCCCTGTAGGCGACAATGTATTTGATCTGCGCCTGATCAGGCTTTGAAAAAAAAACGAAATCTTGATGCGGACACAAGTCTTCGTTTTGCACCAAATCAGGTACGGCAATTTCATCGTCGATCGGGCCGCACAATTCAAAGTACTTCGAAAGCTCTTGGGACGTACTATCATAAGGTGGCGTGGCAGTAAGCGAAATAACCGTTAGATTTTCAACTTGTTTTAAGTCCATCAGGTTTTTCCACCATGCGTTTTTAAGGTGGTGTGCCTCGTCTAGAACAACTGCTTGTATCCCATTTCTTTCAATAAAACCCTTCAATGAATCTTCTTGTGCGACCAAGGCCTTGTCCAAGGCGTGCAGTGATTGGTAGGTTGAGAAGGTAATCGTTTTTGGGTTTTTAATATCCAATGTATAGTCGTCGAAGGAACTATTATTTAGAAAAAAGGTCTCCAACCTGCTTTGCCATTGATTTCGAATGGTCAAAGTAGGGCTGAGCACCAACGTAGATTTCCCTACTTGTCGTAACATTTCAAGGCCCAAAATTGTTTTCCCAGAACCGGGAGGTGCCACCACATGTAAGTGATTGTCCTGGATATGTTCCTGAAAATGGTCCAAAAAACGCTGCTGATAGCCCCGCCAAGTAAATTTGAATTTTAGATGCTGGTAGCGTTTGGTCAAGAGTTTGGCTATTTTCTAGATGGTAAATGGATTATAAGTAACTTTGATTTTTCAAAAATAGGCGAATCTCATGTACCCTTTAAGAAGAAACCGTAGATTAAGAACTAACGATGCAGTTCGACATTTAGTGCGCGAAACCATATTGACCCCCAGTGATTTTTTAGTGCCCTTGTTTGTGGTAGAGGGAAAAGGAATCAAAGAAGAAATTACCTCTATGCCAGATTACTATCGGCTTAGTCTTGATAATCTGGAAAAAGAAGTGAAAGAATTATGGAGTATGGGATTGTGCGCCGTACTTCTTTTCGTAAAGGTTCCCGACACTTTAAAAGATAATAAAGGTACCGAAGCTTTGAACTCCAATGGTCTTATGCAACGCGCCATCAAAACGGTTAAAAATGTTTGTCCGGAAATGTTGGTCATGACCGATGTGGCGTTGGACCCTTATTCCTCCTATGGGCATGACGGAATCGTGGAGGACGGAGCCATATTGAATGATGAAACTGTTGAACTATTGGCAGATATGAGCGTCTCCCATGCCCAGGCAGGTGCAGATTTTGTAGCGCCTAGCGATATGATGGACGGTCGTATTCTTAGCATTCGAGAAGCATTGGAGGAAGAGGAGTTTTTCCATACGGGAATCATGAGCTATAGTGCCAAGTATGCGAGCGCCTTTTACGGTCCTTTTCGGGATGCGTTGGATTCTGCGCCGGTAGACATGCAAGATGTACCCAAGGATAAAAAAACCTATCAGATGGACTCGGCCAACCGTTTCGAAGCCATTACCGAAACCCAAGCAGATATTGATGAGGGTGCCGATATCGTTATGGTCAAACCCGGACTTTGTTATTTGGATATTGTAAGGGAAATACGCAACGAGGTAGACGTTCCTGTGGCGGTGTACCAAGTGAGCGGTGAATATGCCATGTTGAAAGCCGCAGCGGAAAAAGGATGGCTCGATCACGATGCGGTGATGATGGAGCAATTGATTGCCATTAAAAGAGCCGGCGCGAACATCATCGCCAGTTACTTTGCCAAAGACGCGGTAAAATTGATGGGATAATGGTTTCCTAGCCACATACTGTCACTCAAAACGGTAGAATTCAATGAAAAAAATTCTTCTCTTTCTAACGTCCAACTTTTTCTTTTTCTACTTGAATGCACAAAATGGCCTCGATAAAACCGTAAAAGGAACTTTAGCAGATAACGAATTTCAAAAGGTCACATCTCTTGAAAACTTCGATTCTGATTACGCGCATCAACAAGTCGATTCAATTATAACAAATGGTATAAAAAACGAAGCCTTCCCTGGGGCGCAGGTGTTGGTAGCCCAGCAGGGAAAAGTAATTTTTCATAAAGCTTATGGCTTCCATACCTACGACAGCCTTCAAGCCGTTTCCTTGAACGATATATATGATCTCGCTTCCATTACCAAAATTACTGCCGCCTTGCCCGCACTTATGAAACTGGTAGATGAGGGGCGTATAGATCTTGACAAACCTTTTAGCACCTATTGGACACGTTGGAAGGGAATAAAGGACAAGAAAGATTTAACGCTTCGTGAAATCCTGGCCCACCAGGCGGGCCTCACCCCTTATATTGTATTTCTGAACGAAGTACTTCGCAAAAATGGAACTTTAAAGAAGCGCTATATTCGCAAAAAAGCATCCCCCTCCTTTTCACTTCAGGCATATGACACTATTTATGTCAAAAACCGCTTTAAGCGAAAAATGTACCGAATGATCGATCGGTCTACCGTTTCAGAAGAAAAAAAATACCGTTATTCAGGACTTTTATTTTTGATCGTCCCCGAATTGGTACGGCAACTCACAGGAGTGGACTATGAGACCTATCTAGAAACGCATTTTTACCGGCCCTTGGGTACCAAAACAATGGGGTTTCGTCCTAAAACGAAAAATTTTGCCAACCAAATCGTACCAACGGAGTATGATAGTCTGTATCGAAAGGTCTTGACCAAAGGTTGGGTACATGATGAAAATGCCTCCTTAATGGGGGGTATTTCCGGGAATGCCGGACTATTTGCTACGGCGAAAGACCTTGCAAAAATAATGCAATTGTATGTCCAGTATGGTGTGTATGACGGCCAACGCTATGTATCCGAAGCGACCCTTAAAGAGTTTAGCACTGCCCAATATCCCGCAAATGAAAACCGAAGAGGGCTCGGATTCGACAAACCCTTGTTGAACAATGCGGCATTGGACTTCACGGAAGCCTACCCAGCACCTGAAGTAAGTGCAGAAAGCTTTGGACATAGCGGTTTTACAGGAACCTTTGCATGGGCAGATCCAAAAAACCAATTGGTATATATATTTCTTTCAAACCGTGTGTACCCTACACGTAATCATCGCGGGCTGTATAATTTAAAAATAAGGCAAGCGATTCAACGGGTTTTTTATCAAGCTACTTCCGCTTCCCAAGATTGATTCCCATTTAATTGGTATCTTCGTCTCCATATTTTTGAAGTATGGGTCTCCTTATTTTTTATGCTGTAATCTCTATTTTCTTTTCGTTTCTATGTTCCATTTTAGAAGCGGTCTTACTGAGTATCAATCCCACCTTCATTAATTTGAAGAAAAAAGAAGGAAAGGCCTATGCCGATACCTTGGAAGTGCTCAAAAAAGATGTTGACAAGCCGTTGATCGCCATCCTCACCCTCAATACCATTGCACATACCGTAGGTGCCATTTTGGTGGGGGTGCAGGCAAAAGTAGCCTATACCCAACTCTACGGCACTACCCAACGCAGCTTTTTAGGAATTGAATTTACCGAAGACTTGATGGTTGGCGTGGTATCGACCATTATGACCATTTTGATTTTGGTTGCCTCTGAAATTATTCCCAAGACCGTTGGAGCCACCTACTGGAAACAATTGGCCAACTTTACCGCCAAGGCGTTAAAAATTATGGTATTGGCCTTGAAATGGACAGGCCTTCTGTGGATTCTACAGTTATTTACAAAATTGGTAGGTGCTAAAAGTCATCACGGAAGTGTTTTAAGTAGGGAAGATTTTACCGCCATGACCGATATTGCTCACGAAGAAGGTGTTTTCGAAAAATCGGAATCGACCATCATCAAGAACCTACTTCGTTTTGACGAAGTACTTGCAAAAGATATCATGACGCCGCGCACGGTCCTAAAAATGGCTTCGGAAGACATTTCTATCGCAGCGTTTTTCGAGGACAATCAGAAAATGCGCTTTTCTCGAATTCCGCTTTATGGAGCGAATGCCGACGACATTACGGGTTTTGTGCTTAAAGACAATATCTTGGAAGAGCTTGTCAATGATAATGGGGATGTTTCCCTTTCCGAAATACGCCGTGATATCCTGATCGTAGAACGAAATGCGCCTATTCCACAACTGTTTGAAACCCTTGTTGCAAAACGGCAGCATATCGCTTTGGTGGTAGATGAGTATGGTTCGGTCAGTGGTTTGGTCACCATGGAAGACGTTATCGAGACCCTTTTGGGGCTTGAAATCATGGACGAGAGCGATAATGTGGCCGATTTACAGCAACTTGCCCGAAAGAACTGGGAACACCGGGCAAAAAAAACCGGACTTATCGAAAAAACCGATACTTCCGACTAATGGAAATTGCGTTTATAAAAACGCCTTTGGGCATTGCTCGATTAGAGGGCGACGAAGCAGGCCTTGCTGCTATCTCGGTATTGAACAGCACCAATACGCCCACTGAAGTTGTACCCGAAGTTTTGGAAGATGGCGTTTACCAATTAAAAGAATATTTTGAAGGAAAACGAAAAACCTTCGATCTGGATTTAAATCCCCAAGGAACCGATTTTCAAAAAAGAGTTTGGGAAGCACTCCTCAAGATTCCGTACGGAAAAACCGTTTCTTATTTAGAACTCTCTAAAACCTTGGGAGATGTGAAAGCGATTCGGGCCGTAGCGGCAGCAAATGGAAGAAATCCCTTGTGGATCGTTATACCCTGTCATAGGGTTATTGGTAGTGACGGATCGCTTACTGGATATGCAAGTGGTTTGCACCGAAAAAAATGGTTGATCGACCATGAAAGCCCCGTAACACAACAAAGCCTCTTCTAATAGTTACCGACCAAACGGTCGGTAACACCGGCCAATTCTCTAAGTATCCCCTTAAAAGCGTTGTTCAACGAATGTTTCTGGTCCTAGAACTATAGCATGGCAATCTTACCATTGGCAGTCCGATCCCAATTTAGACCTATGAGTCGGTTTTACAATTTCTTCTTATTTCCATACTTCTTCAAAAAAGAAAGCCCTGACAATTGTAGTCAGGGCTTTCAAAACTGGTCTATTATTGCTTGTTTCCTACTCTTTTATAAACTTTTGGGCCATTACTTCCTCCCCGTCGTTTACTTCCATAATGTAAACGCCCGCAGCAAGTCGAGTTACGTCGATGCTATTTGAATCAACCTTCCCTGCTTTGATTGTTTGCCCCAAGAGGTTTACAATTCTAAAAGTAGCTTCTTCATTTACTTCAGCAAGTCGAAGTTGTAGGGAATTCTTCACGGGGTTCGGTAGCATTAAAAAATCTGCTTCGAATCCTTCAGAATCTGCACCTCCAAGAACGCCCATTATTCCGCCCGGGTTCCCCATGTCTGCAATACTTTGTCTTGATACGGCACTGCCACCATTTGCAGTGATGGTTACCTGATCAATATATACTTGATCTTGGTTTGCGCTGGCATCACAACGGAACCGGAACTGTGCATTCGAGGCAAAGTTATAATCCGCACTACTGATCGTAGCGGTTGCGGTATAGAAACTTCCGTTCGTAAAAGAAGTCCCCGCGGCATAGGAGGCTACCGTATTCCAAGAAGACCCATCGTAAAACTGCACCCAAAAATCTTCCCCGTTTTCCATGCTGTTCGGGTAGAAGTAAAACTCCACATCAATACTGTTATAGGCGCTTACATTGTATGCACCGCTGGTCATAGTAGACGAATTTGTATTGTCTCTTAAGCGGATAGAATAGTTCCCTTCATATGATCTTGTGCCTGAGTACCGAAAGGAATCACTACCGCCATCGGCCCAACCATCCCAGCCCGTCTCGAAAAAGCTCGTTAGTAGCACATCGGAACCGCCTCCGGTATTATCGAGAGTCGTAACGCTTATAGCACTGCTTTGACCAGAATCATTCCCAGCGGCATCATTGGCACTTACAGAGAAATCGTATGCCGTATTCGCACTAAGCCCGCTTACTTGATACGATGTACCCGAAGTTGTCACAATGGAACTTCCGTTTTGATACACGGTGTACCCCGTTACCCCAACATTATCCGTAGAAGCATTCCATGAAAGGTCTGCGGTGGTTTGGCTAACATTCGATGCAGCCAATGCTCCCGGAACGCTCGGCGCTTGCGTATCGGCCACCCCCGCGGAAATAAGTACGGTATAATCCTCTACTTCGCCATAGGTAAAAGTTTCACAGCTGGTTGGCACCCCATTGTACTTCATAGCAACACGCATACGGGTCGCTCCATTGTTAGCGGTTGAGGGAACCGTAAAATTACCACTTACCGAAGTGCTATTCGTTGCACTTTGCGAAAACACTTGCTCTCCCGAATCGGTAAAATCTCCATCGTTGTTATAATCGATCCAAACACTATAACCTTCATTGTAAACCGTACCGGTCCACGTCGGGTTTACCGTAATTGTGTTTGAAACACCTTTGGTCAAACCGGTAGAAACACTTGTAAAGTCTGTATAAAATTGGGCTCCGGAACTGTTGTCAATTGCTCCCAACCGCACACGACCAATATACTCGTCGTTCACATTGGTGCTTGCCGAAGTACAATAGGTAACCGGGGCCGATCCCGTAGTAGTTACATTGGTACTTGCCGAAGCACCACTACCGCCTGTACTGCAATTGGCATCGATACTTACGCTATAGCTAGTTCCTGGGGTTAAGCCGGTAGCACTATAACTTGTGCCATTTACAACAGTAGTAGTACCAGCTACCACCAGGTTGTAAGATACTGCGCCCGATACGGCATCCCAGCTTATATCAAAGCCTGTATCACTTATATTCGAAGCGGACAGGTTCGCTGGCGCACTGAGTGAACAGGTGGGGATATATACCCCCCCTACGCCCACAGCGTACCACGCATTGGTCGTTGCAATCTCTTCCGCAGAACCAGCACCATACAGATCAATAGCCGATTGAATAGCACCTGTTCTGGCATCGGCAAATGTTGAATTCGCCGAAAGATAGGTAACCAAATTTCGATACGCGATCGCTCCCGCTTTTGTTAAACCGATTCCTGTAACATTGTAAGCATCTCCAATATCATTGGTTCCCGATTCGCCCACGGCTAAAATATAAAACCATTTGTTTTGAACTCCTGAATTGGAGTGCACCCCACAATAGTCGTTGCTACGGGTAGGTGTACCACATTGAGGATTCGTCCAGTTAGAACCACCGTAGGTATCTGGATCACCATACTGCCCGGGATTGCTCATAGAACGAAATGCGCCGTTCCCAGTAATCCCAATTTCGGAACCCATTTGCCAGTTGTTACTGCCGGTTGCATAGTTTTCTACCAATTCCCCAAAAATATCAGAAAATGATTCGTTTAAGGCACCTGATTCTCTTTGGTATACCAGATTTGCAGAAAACTCCGTTACACCATGTGTAATTTCGTGTCCCGTAATATCCAAAGTCACCAAAGGGCCATACGTAACGCCATCACCATCGCCATAGGTCATTCTACTACCATCCCAAAAAGCGTTCACATAGTTCGAAGAATAACTGATGTACGATCGTAGTACCGATCCGTTTCCATCATACGAATCCCTATTGTGATTGGATACATAATACTGAGCGGTTTGTTCTGCGGCATAGTGCGCTTGAACCCCCGTTTGTTGGTTCGAAAAAGTGGCAGAGCTACTTGTAATATCCGTGGCACTTCCATAGTTGGTACCATTGTTCAAATCATAAGTTTCAATGCCCTCGGCAGTTTGACGTAATCGATAAGTACCCCCTGAAAGGTCTGCTGTAAAGGAAACATTCCCGTTGTACAAACTAGCGCCATTCGCCGGGGTATCTGCATGATGAATTCGTGCATTTTCAAAAAGGACCGCCCCTGATTTTGCATCTACGTACACATCGGCCCGATAAATCGGATCATGAGAGTAAATGTCATACTTGTATACGAGTTTTGCTTCTTTGGTAATTCCGTCAATGGCTGGAAAAATTACCAACTCCCCCTTTGGTTTTTTATAGGCAAGACTTTTTGCCATTGCGGCATCTTCCCATGCATATGATTTGGCACCGACATGATCAGTTGCACTTGAGAGCGCTGCACTGTTGGAAAGAACGGGTTTCGAAGCCGTATTCTTCGCATTGTGGTACTGCCCCATCATCGTCTGAACTTTTCCATTCTTAGAGTGAACCGTGTAGGTAGCAAACTCTACCTTAATTCCATTATGATACTGCTGATACTTATCATGGGTAAAGCCCAATTCATCAGATTTAGATGAAATTTTTCGCATCTCATCTGCCTTGGAAATTTGAAGATACTTGGTAAAAAGTGCTTGGGAATCCTGCGGATTTAGCGCAGCTTCCTTTGAAAAACGAATAGCCGTTGTATTTCCTTTCTCATCTGCCGTTTTCGTTACAACCGGGTTCGCTTGCCGCTGTTGCGCAAATGAGAACGCAAAAGCAAAAACGAGCAGAAAAGAAATAGTGTAGTTTTTTTTCATAATTGAATTTGATTAAAATTAGTCATGGTTAATACGCGTTAAATATATGTTAATTTTTAACAATAGGTAGATAAAGTGCAGATTTTTTCGATGAAATAAATATTTTTTCCTACAAATTATAAAAATTACTACTAGTCTATTTGTAGTTTCAATACCTTGCCGGTTGACAAAAAAAGAAATAAAAAAAGTCCAATTTTCGACTGTTATAGTTCGAAAATTGGACTTTGTAACGTTTAAGAAAAGTAATCTGTTCTACCTATGCATAGTGTAAAGAATTCGCCTTAAACGATTTTAATCACCGCAACTAATAGCGCTAAGAGCAAGTGTTTCAGCAGTAATATCTGCCTTTGTATAAGAATCATTGAACAAAGCAAACTTGTCGATACCATGACCTGAAGACCTCGCCGAAACCTCCATCGTATAGATTCCTGCTTCATCGAATTTCACAAATACATCGTGACCATTATTATCAAAGGTGGAAGATTGCCATTTAAAATTTAAATCATTCCCACTTCGATAGATTTTAAACCAGCCGTCTTTGGAGGCGCCTTCGGGGTTTGGAGTTTTTCCCGTATCTCTTGGGTAAACAGTACTCTCTGCTTTTTGTCCGTAAAAATCACTAGCATCTGCAAATCGTAACCAAGTATCGTTATGATCAGTACCGCTATCACCCATTTTTACCGCAGATTTCCATATGAATCGATACACACCGGTGTTTTCTATCTTAATTTTAAAGGAGGTAGCTCCTAAGCCAGGATTCCCCAGCGACTGCTCTCCTGTCCATACCATATATCCTTTCCCCGAAAGTGCATCACCATCTGTGCTTAATTTCCAATCTGAGTCGAAAACGGCCTCCTCGAATTGTACATGAACCAAGCCATCCTTTTCAACGAATACATAATCTCCTTTATCGGTACAATCACCTGTTTTAGGTGCTTCCTCTTCAGATGGAGGTGTTATTTGTTCTTCATCGATGGGTACATCTGTTGTTTCGGTACTACACGATACAGTCATCATTAAAACAACCGTACTAAAAATTAAACTCGAAAAAGAAAAAAAAGAATTTGGGAATTTTGTGCGTTTCATAAGATTTGGGGTCTTTTGCGTTCAATTGATAAAACGGATTGTCTACAAAAAAATTGGTTTGAACCCCTGTATTTCGATGAACTACATCACCCCTAAAACAACTATTTTTAAGAATACCTGTTTTCTGGGTGTTTTGGTAAGCAGCAGATGTGTAGCTTTATAGTACATAAATTGAAAACCAAGTGCCATGAATTTATTCTCGATAGCAGAAATTAGCGGAAAAGCACAAAATGCCTTCAAAAGATTTCCGGTCACCTTAGTTTGGGCCATTATTGGAACCTTTTACTGTATGTTTCTCCTTGATGATAATAGTGGCGACCTATTTGATCGAAATTTAGATGTGGTACTGACCCTTATCCTGGGAATAAGTTGGTTGATTGCCACCCAGTTCTTTATTGAACAACAGCAAAAACCCCAAAAATGGTTTGTATTAAAAGGAGTTATACTGGTATTGCTCTTTTTATTCTGCTGGTATTATCCCGACGGTTTCCCAAAAAGCGAATCTCCGGGTTTTCTTCTTCGGTTCTTCCTTTTTCTGATTGCGGGACATTTGTTTGTTTTATTTGCACCTTTTATGAGGTCATGGAACAAGGAAGCGTATTGGTCCTATTTAAAATCGGTGGCAACGGCCATACTCCGCAGTACTTTTTTCTCCGGAGTACTGTATTTGGGTCTTGCCTTGGCATTGGTGGCAATAGATGCCCTATTCGATACCAATATCAACAGTAGGCGCTTTGGACAGTTGTTCTTTTTCTGCCTGGGAATCGTTAACACCTGGATCTATTTATCCGATTTCCCAAAAGATGTTCGCTCGAACACCACCATTCATTTTCAAAAAGCATTGGAGGTCTTTGTAAAATTCATCTTAATACCATTGGTGCTACTGTACCTTTTGATTTTGTATGCGTATAGTGTGAAAATTCTTATTGAGTGGGAGTTACCCAAAGGGTGGGTGTCCTATTTGGTCACGGTCTTGGCCTTTTTAGGATTTATAGTCCAAGTAATTATAAATCCTGTTCAAAAAAGCATCAAAGCATGGACAGTGAACAAATTTTACCCTTGGTTTTATATTTTATTGCTTCCCTTATTGGTCTTGCTTTTTATCGCCATCATGCGCCGGGTAAATGACTATGGGATAACCGAAAATAGGTACTTCGTACTCGTGTTGGCCGTTTGGATTTTGGCAATGGCCCTCTACCTGTTGTTTGCAAAAAACAAACGCCTGATCCTATTGCCCATCAGCTTATTCATTTTGGCCCTTGCATCCTCCTTCGGTCCTTGGGGTGCCATGGGCATTTCTAAACGTAGTCAACTAGCACAATTCGAAAAGGTTTATACCAAGATAATGGGCGATGATAAAACCGCAAATACCAAACAGTATAATCAGTTAAAGTCAATTCTGAACTATTTAGACGATCGGCAATCACTTTCCCAACTAGACCCCATAACAGGTATCGCAATGGCTGCCGCATTTAAAGACACCATTAATGATGATGAATCGTATCGCTATAATTATTCCTGGTTGGATACCCAAAAGGTGATGGACTCCTTGGGGATTTTTCTAAATCCAAAAGATGCTGCCGCCAACAACCTGAATGGAAAATCATATAACTATTATGGAACACATTTGTTCACTTACAAGTCAGTTGCAATTGATGCCTACGATTATTTTTCTCCCATACAAATGAACAGTTATGCAGAAAAAAAAGGGGAAATAGGCAATTTTCTTGTGTCGTATGATAAGGAAAACATAGCCGTGCTTATTGAATCGAAGACCGATAGTTCGGAATTCTATCGCGTTTCCTTAGAGGAAAAACTCATGGCGCTAGCAAAGTACAATTCATCCCTTCCGGAAAATCGTGCAAGCGAAATGGTGCTAGATTTTGAAAAGGAACGTATTTTAGGAAAGCTAATTTTTACCGATTTGGGTTATAATTTAAAGGATGACGAAATAACCCTTAATCATTCGAGCGCCTATCTCTTTCTTAAACAAGAACCCTATGCTAGACAAAATTAATCTGGAGAATATTCTTTTTTTAGATATAGAAACTGTTCCTGAAACCCAAAATTTTGAGCAACTCGATGCTTCTAAAAGAGAGTTGTGGGAACAAAAATCCAAGTACCAACGCAAAGAGGACTTCTCGGCTGAAGAATTTTATGATCGCGCAGGCATATGGGCCGAGTTCGGCAAAATAGTTTGCATTTCGGTCGGTTACTTTTCCTATAAAGGTATTGCCCGCTCTTTCCGAACGACCAGTTTTTACGGTGACGAGCCAAAACTTCTTAAAGAGTTTAAAAACTTGGTAACCACACATTTTAGTGGATCCAAGCACTTGCTTTGCGGCCATAATGCGAAAGAATTCGATTTTCCTTACATCGCGAGGCGTATGATCATTCACGCAATCGAACTTCCGTACAAACTAAATTTATTCGGAAAAAAACCTTGGGAAGTACCTCATCTAGATACGATGGAGTTGTGGAAATTCGGGGATTACAAACATTTTACATCGCTAAAATTGTTGACCAATATTCTAGGCATTCCTTCCCCAAAACAAGATATTGACGGAAGTATGGTACGCAAAGTCTTCTATGAGGACAACGATATTGATCGCATCATTACCTATTGCGAACTGGATGTCGTCGCCACGGCCCAAGTTTTCCTGCGGATGCGCAACGAAGAATTATTGGCTAAAAGCGAAATTAAGAGCATCTGAAGCTCGCGCCTTTAAGTGGTCTCGTTCCAATACTGATTATACGTTGAACTTTAATTGTATATAGACCGGGAAATGATCGCTATAGCCCCCAATGTATTTTCGCCCCGCATAGGTGCGATAGGGTGTTCCCTTAAACTTGCCTTTGAACTCCGTCAAAAAAGCTTCGTCGAAAATATTGGCATGTGCAAAACTATGGGTGCCTTTCTCATAGTTTAAGAAGTTATGCGAAAAAATAATCTGATCGAACATGCTCCAACTTTTGCGATAGTTGGCCGTACCGCGATATTCGGACATCAGTTTTTCAGACGGGTTGTACAGCGTATTCATTTCTAGCAAGGTCTGAATACTCTGGGAATCGGGGTTGTCGTTAAAATCTCCCATAATAATGTAGTTGGCGTTAGGAGTTTCTACTTCAATCTTCTCAATAAAACTTTTAAGTGTCTCGGCTGCCTTGATTCGTTTGTAATCGGTTTCCATTTCACCATCTCTTCTAGAAGGCCAATGATTTACGAAGATGTTGACAGTTTCCCCATTGAGCTTTCCATGCACATATAAAATATCGCGGGTGGTATCACGCCGACCATCAGGATTATTCACATATAGCGTAATGGGTTCCGAATGAAGTACCTCAAAATACTTCTTATGATAGATCAATGCCGCATCGATTCCCCGTTCATCAGGAGAATCATAATGCACAAAACCATAATCGATTCCTCGCAGGGGTTCTGCGTCGATCAAATCTTGCATTACATTTTCATTTTCGACTTCGGCTACCCCAACCAATACGGGAACATTCTCGGTTGTCACCGCACCTATTTCCGAAATGGTCTTTGCCAGTTTGTACAATTTGCGCTTATAACGTTTCATTGACCACTTCTTTTGACCTTCGGGCGTAAACTCGTCATCCAGGGTATCCGGATCATCAATGGTGTCAAAAAGGTTTTCAAGATTGTAGAAAGCAATGCTATGAAGATTCCCTTTTGGATTTTTCTTTACAAAAGATAAAGACATGGTGTTTTTTGTTGGGGAGTTAAATTTACAAAAATAGCATGGGAAGTAATACTCCCCCTACCTTTTTAATTGAATACGCAGAATTAACGCAAAAAGAACATCCCTAGTATTCTTTAAAACACTGTTTCTAGTTATATAATTGCTGAAAGGCAAAAAGAATCGAAATTTACGGCCCAAATATGAAATTCCCCTATAAAAGAAAAACACAGGAACCAATTCATTGATTAGATTTGTATTCTAAATTCCCATATGCTAGAAAAGAAGTCGACAAATTATGAAAAGACAGTTCTGATCGGGGTCATCAATCAGGAACAGAACGAGAAAAAGGTAGACGAGTATCTCGACGAGCTGGCCTTTCTCACGTTTACCGCAGGCGGTGAAGTATGCAAACGTTTCGTGCAACGAATGAATGTTCCGAATCCTAAAACGATGATTGGAAGTGGCAAAATGTTGGAAATTGAAGCCTATGTCGAAGAACACGAAATCGGTTCGGTAATTTTTGATGATGAACTGAGTCCGGGTCAACAACGAAACATTGAAAAGCAATTGCGGTGCAAGATTTTAGATCGTACGGGCCTTATTCTTGATATTTTTGCGCAACGTGCACAAACAAGTTATTCGAGAACACAGGTAGAGTTGGCCCAGTACGAGTATCTATTGCCCAGGTTAACGGGCCTATGGACGCATTTGGAGCGCCAAAAGGGAGGTATTGGAATGCGCGGCCCCGGGGAAACCGAGATTGAGACCGACCGTCGTATTGTTCGAGATCGCATTACTCTGCTTAAAAAGAAACTACTAAAAATTGACCGCCAAATGGAAACACAGCGCGGCAATAGAGGAGCGTTGGTTCGTGTTGCGCTTGTAGGGTATACCAACGTTGGTAAATCTACCTTAATGAACGTGGTGAGCAAAAGCGATGTTTTTGCCGAGAACAAACTGTTCGCCACCCTAGATACCACGGTACGAAAGGTGGTGATAGGCAACCTGCCATTTTTATTGAGTGATACCGTAGGATTTATACGAAAACTTCCTACCCAGTTGGTAGAGAGTTTTAAAAGTACCTTGGACGAGGTGCGGGAAGCCGATCTATTATTACATGTGGTAGATATTTCACATGACCAATTTGAAGAGCATATTGATTCGGTAAACAAGATTCTTGATGAAATAGATAGCGCGGATAAGAATACCATCATGGTCTTTAATAAAATAGACCAATACCGCCCTGAAACCATTGCCGAGGACGATCTTATCACCGAAAAGACCGAAAAACACTTCAGCATTGAAGACTGGCAAAAAACATGGATGCAACGCGTTGGGAATAATGCCTTGTTTATTTCGGCATTGAACAAAGAGAATCTAGACGATTTTAGAAAACGTGTTTATTCCGAAGTACGGGATATACACGTTACGCGTTTTCCATATAACAACTTCCTATACCCTGAAAATTTGGACGAATACTAATTTAAGTTCTCGAAAATTTTTAAAAATCGAAACTTTCAAGATCGCCGTTTGTCGACTATTTTGAACCGCTCATATTTTTCACAACAAAAAATAGGCAGTTCACAACAATAGTACCCTTGTATAGAAAAATCGGAAATATATTTACAGTGTTATTAAGCGTAACACCTTATCCCAAACAAATGGCTTGAACTTAACCGAACAGCTTTTAAAAAATAAAATACGCATGTAACAAACCTACTTTAAAAAATCACCTCGGCTCCCCAGCCGGGGTTTTTTTATGCCTTTTTCTTACTAAAAAAATCGAGGTTCATTAAGTCGTACTTTTCCATTCATAAAATCATAGCGAAGCAAAATCTCATGCGTGCCAAAATTATAGCCTTTCAACTCTTTGTTGTTAAGGTTATAAGAATATCCTACATGCATCCTGGGTGTAACCTGCACCCCAAGTAATACAGCGATCGAATCACTTAGGCGATAGGCAAGCCCCACATTTAAAGTCTCCTTGAACAATGCACTTAATGCAATATCGGCGACCCAATCGTCGTTCGGTTCCCATTTCGCGAAAACCGAAGGTTTCAATAGCACCTCTTTGTTCAGTTCAAACACTGTACCCCCTATCAAAAAGAAATGCAAGCGGGCAACATCTATCTCTTGTTCTAACGGATCATAATATTCCTGCGAAAAGAAATTAGGTACCGATAGGCCAATGTAGGTCTTTTCGGACCTGTAGTAGATGCCCGCACCAATACTCCCTAGAAATTTATTTTGAATGTTCGTCTGAAAGGCAATGTCTTCATTTTCCGATAGGCCTTTCGAAAAATCCACGTCAAATACGCGTGCGCCCGCCCTAAGACCAAAAGACAGTTTTTTGTTTTTATAATGCAACGGAATCGTATGCGAAAAATTCGCGTCGAACACCAAATTGTTCACAGGTCCCAGCGCTTCATTAGAAATCCCGATACCCCACCCTACGGTACTTTCCGTTGGGCCATGAAGACTCACAAATTGTGTGGTCGGAGCACCATTTACACCGACCCATTGCGAACGGTGCATCCCAATTGCGGAAAGGTATTCTTTTGACCCCGCATAGGCAGGGTTCACTGTCATAGTGTTGTAGGTATATTGGGCAAATTGCGGCTCTTGCTGTGCCTTAAGTGTATAGCTATTAGAAAGGACTAGCCCTAATAGTATCAGTAGAAAATTCTTTTTCATAAGCTTTGGTTTGGCCTTTTTAGCGAATCTTTTTTTAATGCTTTAGATAAAGCCAATCTATGATGGGTTTGGAACCGTCTCCTAAATCGAGTGAGTAGTAATAGGTCCCCTCAGGAAGTCTTTCACCTGCATTTACCGTAGCATTTACTTCAGAAATTCCTTGCCAATTGTTCTGGTAATCTTCTGCCTCGTACAATTTTTTTCCCCAGCGATCAAAAATGGTAAGCACACTATTGGGGTAATCCGCTAGGCAGTCGATTTTGAAGAAATCGTTGACACCATCACCATTTGGGGAAAACTTGTTGTACACCAGCAGACATCTGGGAACGAGGTTTGCCTCCGCATTATTATTGGTATCGTTCAAGTCAATTTGATCCAAATAGGCCAATTGTACCTGATTGAGATACGTCCCGGTCTTTAATACTTCAACCGTAAGTTCCAAGGCAGCACTGTTGCCAGCGTTTAACAAAGGGATACTCCAAAAATTCGATACCGCATCATAACTGCCTTCTGTTGTTTGGGCATTTACAAAACGATATCCCGAAGGAAGTAGTTCCTCAATACCGATGGTACTTGCATCGGTATCACCATTATTTGAAACGTTAATGGAAAACACTACCTCTTCCCCAATACCAGGGTTTGCATTGTTCACACTTTTTACAAGACTTAGATCGGTAGATGGAAAACGAACTTCAAAACTCGCTTGATCATCTTCATCTAACCCTTCCTTACTATTGTTGGGTGTACTATCGGGGTCTAAAAGATCACTTGCAATGATCTCGGCCCTATTCAAATATTCGTTCTCTCCTCCTGTATAAGCTTGCACCACTGCGTCGAAACTTAACTCGATCGATTCGCCCGGTAATACCGTTAGCCCATTCCAAACAACACGATCGCTTTCTGCAAGTATCCCTTGGTCACTAATATTGGTGATGGTACCAAAACCGGTTGGAAGCGTATCTTGCACCCCAACTCCCGTAGCCGTTTCATCTCCTTCATTTGTGACGGTCAGTACAAATGTGATGGTATCATCTGCAACCGCTTCGGAACTACTTGCTGTTTTTTCCAAACTTAGATCTGCGGTCAATACAGCGGCGGTATCTTGGTCATCTTCCCCACTAAGATTATTTCCTGGTTCAGAGTCCCTATCTTCTTGGTCCGAAGCGACTACTGCTGCGGTATTCGTATAGATTCCCCCTACGTTTACGATTGCTTCAAAAGTAAGTTCAACCGTGGCTCCGTTCGCAATTGAAAGGTTCGACCAAACTATTGATTCGTCTTGGTTATGCATTCCATTTGCACCGATACTTTCTGGTAATACTAGGTACCCTGATGGAACCATATCAACAATTGAGACTCCGGTGGCATCAGCAGAGCCGTTCGTCTCATTGTTATAAACAGAAATAGTAAACGTTACCGTATCCCCGGCCTGTACCTGCTCAGGGAATACTTCTTTCGTAAGCTCTAAATCGGCATTGCCCTCGAACACAATGGTTACCTGGTCTGAAATAGGATTACAGATTCCGTTTGAGATGGTCCATTCAAACACATACACACCCACTTCTGTTCCTAAAACCGATGTTTTGGGGTCATTTGCTACTATAAAATTGGCAGGGGTAGGTCCTGAAACTTGGGTCCAACTTCCTTCACCGACTGTAGCTGGATCAGCGTTCAACTGAACAATATCAAATTCCCCGAGCGTTTGATCGGCCCCGGCTTCCACCGAATTTGCTTGTTCAAAAACGATGATGGTCACAACATCTGAGAACGAACAGCCTCCATTACTGCTCGTCCAGCTAAACTCATAAGTGCCAGGTTCTAGATTTGTGATTGGAGTCTTTGGGTCACCAACGGCCGCAATCGTTGCCAAATTACCAAGGGCCGTTATCCCGGGGCCCGAAATTTGTGCCCAAGTTCCCGTTCCTACCGACAAGGGCGATGCATCTAAAGTTGTTCGATCAAGGCTACATAGTGCTTGATCGACCCCTGCATCTGGCATATCGGGTACTTCCCCGTTAAAGGTAATGGAAACCCGATCGGTAGAGTTTGCACAACTACCGGAGGTAAAAGCACCATTGGTAACGGTCCATTCAAAAACATAGGTTCCCAAAGCAGTGATATTCGATAAACTCGAGGTAGGTGAATTGGGGCTTTCAATTACGATCGCACCGCCCGATGGATCTGTAATCAGGCTCCACTCACCAACGCCTAAAGGAGGGGCTACTGCATTTAAATTCACCAAGGCGGCGCAGGCGTTTGGTTGATCTGGCCCTGCAACGGCATCATATGGTTCAAAAACGGCTATTCGCACTACATCTGCCTCATCTGTACAATTTTGGGTAGAAAAATTCCATTCCAAAATATAGATGCCGGGAGCCACAAGATTGTCTAGTGTTGTATTATGAAGGTAGGGGTCATTGATTGTAGCAATGCTCCCTTCGGGTTCACTGGCAAATCGCCAAAAAGCTTCATTTCCTGGGAGGGTCGTATCAAAGCCGGCAGCGATGGCGTTATTTCCATCCAAGGATATAGAAGTATTTCCGCCAGCATTGCAAATCACTTGATCGTCCCCTGCGTCGGGACTCGCAGAGGAGGAGTTGCTGGTAGTGATCACAACTTGATCGGCAGTTGATGGGCAAGTGGTATAATCCGTGGTAAACTCGAATACATATTCGGAGCCTGTAGTTAGGGTCACATCTGCACGGGGACCATTTACAGGATTTTGAAGGATCATCGCGGGCGTTCCCGGATTTCCGTTCACTCCTGGACCATCAATCTGAAGCCATGTTCCGGTAGATCCTTGAGTAGCTTGTAATACCGTGTTTTCAGATTCGCATAACTGTTGATCTGGCCCTGCATTGGCCGTCACAAACACCTCAAACGTACTGTCTGAAAATGTAGGCACACAAAAATCGTCTCCGGTTATCGTCCATCGAAAGGTATAGGTTCCAGAAACCAGATTGGTCACGGCGGACGTCGGGTCGTTCACATTTGCAATGGTTGGCGTATTCGGCGCACCACTAAGCAAGGTCCAAAAACCTGTTTCTATATTGGAGTCATACGCATTTCCATCCAATACAAGTGAATTGGCATTACAAATTCTTTGATCAGATCCAGTACTGGCAACCGTAGGGGGTACCCCTATATTCACTTGTACGGTATCCGAAGTTTCAGAGCAACTGCCGTTGCGCACGGTCCATTGATAAATATATTGACCGGAGTATGCAAATGTAAAGGTCGCTGTTGGACTGGTAGCATCATCGACGCTTACACCACCAAGACCTGAAACCAGTGTCCACTCTCCAGATCCACTAGACGGATCTGCCGCCATAGTCAACTGATTGGAGCAAATTGAACGATCAGGGCCTGCTTCTGCATCTACCCCGTCTACAACGGTAATCTCTACCTCATCAGAGCTGGTTTGACATTTGTCGAGGGTCCAAGTTAATATATAGGTCCCCGGAATCGAAATCGTCCCCGTCGTATTGAATTGGCCAGTATTCGCAAATGAAAAACCTACAGCAGGCGTTACCGACCAACTGCCTGTTTCATCTGCGGCCGGGGCATTTGCAGAAAGGCTAACAGAAGTTGTTCCGGTTGGGAGGCATTGGTCAACACCTGCATTAGCAAAAGAAGGCCCTTCGGTAGAATTGGTACGAATGGTTACTGTATCTTCTCTAGGGGCGGGGCAATTTAGATTGTTCGGATCGCGAATAGTCCATTTTAAAATATAGGTCTCACTTGGATCGTCAAAACCGGATACGATGGTATTTGGATCATTGACATCGGCAAAAGACAGACTTGTGCCAATCGGAGCACTGTTCACACTCCAGGTACCTTCTAGGGTAGACACCGATGGAGTATTTGCATTCAGTTGCACTTGTGAACCAAAACAAACCGTTTGATCTGCTCCGGCGTTGCTATCGACAATTGCTGAAGAGGATACGGTAATCTGTACATCTGACTGTGCAGGCGTACATTGTTCACCGCCCGATACACTGTACCTAAAAGTATAGGTTCCCGGTTGCAAGTCGCTGATTTGTGTTGTTCTGGCATAGGGGTCTACGATATTGGCATTACTAGGGCCATTTATTTGCGACCACAAGGAAGTACCTGAGGAAATAATGTTTCCGGTCAAGGAGGTTTGGGTAATGTTACAGGGCAGATTCTGTCCTGTTCCTGCGTTGGCAGGTGTCGGAATCGATGAGATACGCACATTCACCGAGGCTGTTGCCTCTTGACAACCCTGCTGTACCGACCCGTCGACCTTTCGTCGAAAGAGGATGGTATACGTTCCTTCTACATCAAAATCGAGAGACAAGGGGCCGCTTGCGATGGTTTCAAAATCTTCAGAATCTACCATCCGTGAATCTGGTGGCCCACTAACAATACTATAGGATGTATTTGCTACCCCGGTAGTGGTAAATGGAATGGACACCTTGGTTTCACCACATAGCGGTACAACGTCGTTTCCACCATTTACTTCTATAGCGATAGGTTCGATAGAATAGGCAATAGTTACTGTACTAGAATCAGAACAGCCGGTAGTGTTATTAGCGATCGTATAGGAGAACACGTAGGTACTCTCACCATCAAGATCGGTTACCTGGGTTGCGCTGTTGGTTGGGTTGCCAATAGAAGCCGGACTGCCTGAGGTCGTAACCCCAGGGCCCTCAATTTGCGCCCACTGTACGGTTTCACCGGTATATATTGGAAGTGCACCTGACAAGGTAGTCGTCGTAAATGAACTATCGCAAAAGCGGAGACTTCGATGTTCGGTAGTAGCACTTGTCACATCCTGTGAAGCTTCGGCAACTGTGATTGTCATCGTGTCGGAACCAGTAACACAGGGTCCGTCTACCGACCAAAGTAGCACATATGTCCCTTCGATTAAGTTAGACACCTTGCTCGTATTACTATTTTGATTTTCAAAAACAGGAGTACTGGGGCCGGTTACCAATGACCATGTGCCTTGCTGCCCGTTAATATTGCTTCCTCCGAAGTACGCGTTGAGTCCCGTGCTCTGAGAAACCGAATAGCAATTGTCCAGACTCTGGTCCGGACCTGCATTTACAATCGCCCTACCGCCATAATTCGTAACAAGCATCTCCGAATAGGATTCACAATACTGACCTAATGCATCTGCAGGGCCGCGAATCGTCCATCGCAATGTACTTGTGCCGGCATATACCTCTAGCAAACTAATTGTTGTGGTAGGTGAATTGGGTTCATTGATGATTACTCCGGCATTGTTGTTGCCCTCGAAAGTCCAAGTACCCACTTCGCCAGGGTTTTCGGGAGGGTTTCCATAAACCTCAATTGTCCCCGATCGATCCGGACAGGAAAACAAATCGTCGCTGGTCTCGGCAATCGTAATAGGAGCAACTGTTATCTCAATATCTTGAAACTGGGTACTGCCATCGAAACAGTTGGCACTGAGCCTAAAAGTGTAACTATTGCCCCCTTGCATGCCAAAAATGGCACTGTTCAAATCGGAAGGATCCTGTAAGAGCACCGGGGGGCCAGCAACTTGTGACCAAAGAGGAGCACCCTGTAGCTGCCCTGTAACTGAGCCGGACAAGGTATAGTTTAGGTTATTTTGACAGATTGTTTCTGGTATTCCCGCATTTACAGAGCAGTCTTGTGCTTGAGTTTTTTGTAAGAAAAAAAAATAAAATAGCATCCCGAAGAGCATGACGGAAACATACTTTGATTTTCCATTACATCCTATTTTTAAAGCATTTTCATTGCTTTTATATGTTTTATTTTGCCCCATAAAAATCGGTGTGGTCGGTCGTGGTCATAAATCAATACCACTCAAATAAGTAGTATTTTTCCTTCAAATTTATATGAATAACCGAGTGAGGCCTTGTGTTTGTTGTGTATCATCAATAAATTGTTGTGTGCTATCGGGAAATAGATGTAAGGCACACAGGGAATGCCAATTATCAGTTCCTTTTAGGGTAATGACCAAGGCTATGAAAGTAAAAAGAGCCTGAAACGTATCACCTGTGCATCTTTTCTGTCTTTGTCCGCTTTCTCGGAGTCACTTTAAACAGTTCATTCTTGGGATAGACGTTGCCGGAAAAATAAAGAAACCGTTGCATTTCATCGATCAATTTACACCCTTGCTATTTTTCACCACAGAAAGCGTTGGGTTCACAACAATAATTTAGATATGGGCCACTACGATCCTATATTTGACCTGTACTAATAAAATGCAAAGAGCCGCTATTTTGCTCCTGTATTTAATCAAAAAGAAAAACACCAATTAACCTACTTTATATAACCATTTAAAAGTATTACATGTAACAAACCTACTTTAAAGGAAAAGCCCCGATCCCCATCGGGGTTTTTTTATACCCATACCCTTCCCATCTTCTTTAAAAAAGTTTTAATCCCTAGCATCAAAAAGGTACTTTATCGAAGAAAAAGAACCGTTCATACGGCACACAACACCCTACGATTATTTGACAACAATAATTGCAGTGTTCTTGAATACCCTCCTATATTTACAGTGTAATTAAGTGATAGTGTCGACCCCAAATCACACTTGAACCAACCTACGTTGAGCTTTGATTTCCCCAAATCGGTGCTAGACCTACAACGCTTGGAACCAAATCTTTAGATACCTACTTGCAAAAAACCCTGACGTATATGTCAGGGTTTTTTTTAATTATCCGTTTTTCTTTTTGCTTCTCGCTTCAGCCGTTCGGCTTCTCGCTTCAACCGTTCGGCCTCCCTCAATTTTTGTTCAGCCTGCCGTTCAAGCCGCTCTGCTTCCCTGCCCATTTTCTCTTCTTCTCTTTTTAGTTTCTCCGCAGTTCTTTCTTCGCTCGACTTTCCGGAAGTATAGTCCTTGATGTTTTGAGTAATGGTCTTGAACTTCTTGATCATTCCATTCGATAGCAGTTCTTTATCAAGATATATTTTTAACGTTCCGCTGTTCAACTTTACCTCGTAGCCCATATCGCCAGCATAGGCCCGTTTCCAATTATACTTGTTGCCCGAAGTAGTAAGGTATTCATTTCCCAATTCCTCTAGCAAATACGAACGTATTTTGGCCGTTTTATCTTTATGAAATTCTGAACGTACTTTGTAATTATCATCTGAATCGCTAATCGAAAAGTAGGTCCGTCCCTTTTGTTGATAGTCAACGTTGCTGCCGTCTACGGAAATGGAGATGCTCGAAGACGAAGCGGTCGTTGTGCTCGTAGTTTGTTGGCCATGGCCCGTTAACATCCCTAAAAAAATACTTAGTAATACATAAATGATGATTCTCATGATTGTTGTTTTTTAATTGTTGATTTCCTTTAAAAATGCTTTTCCCAATTTATTGATAACGGCAAAACCTGTCGTATCTATTTGTTTTCTATACACGGTGATTTTCAGTTTTCCTTCTTCTACCTTTACCTCGTGCATGGGCTTCCCTTCCTTTGTGGTCTTTTTCCAACTCATTTTTTCAAAACCTGTAGTAGTATCACCATCGTCTAACATTGTTGAAACTACTTTTTGAACCGCTTCTTTTTGGCTCTTTTCAAAAAATAGCGCCACCTTGTACACTTTATTCGTGATTTTAAGGCTATAGTCATCTTCAAACTCGTATTCGAAACGAGAACCTTTTGTATCGGCTTCAAAACCATAAACGTTCACCGACTCGGCGCTTAGATGGAACTGATGCTCTTTTTCTTCTTCATCTTGGGCAAAAACACCCACTGTGGCTACCATAACGAACATTATTGTAATTGCTATATTTTTCATTTTTCTAATTTTTATTGTTACTAATTCCTTTCTGATAGGTGCGTATTACATTCCAGCAAGCTTGTACTTGTTTTGCGGCCACGGGATTGTCAATGACATTGGTATTGGTAAAAAACACTGCGCCCATTTTTATATCCTTGTAGTAATACATAAGGGTTAATATACCGGGGTCACCTCCATTATGCCCTAGTACCGTATCCCTATTGTACTCCCAGAAATACCCATAGTTGTCGGTCTCCTCTTCGTCTCCGTATTGTGCAGGGCTTACTTGGGCCTGAATCATTTCCCTACAAAGTTCACTTCCTAATAGTGTGGAATCCCCTTCATACGAGCGAATGATTGCCTGTAGGTACTTCGTTAGGCTTTCAATACTTGTTCGCAAACCACCATCTGGATAGGTATTCAAAGAATAGGCCGGCAATGCTTGCCCGTTATTGGCATATACTTGTGCATGTTTTTTGCGATCTATGGCATCATAGGACCAGCCCGTATCCTTCATGCCAATGGCATCAAAAATATACTGTTGGGTGAATTCAGGAAACGATTGGCCAGTAGCAACCTCTATACAGTAAGCCGCAAGTGCCGAAGCGACGTTCGAGTATTCATACTTTTCGCCCGGCGCCGATTTTAAAAAGTTCTTTTTATGGAACAAGCTTCCTTTGGGTGTTAGATACTCTTCCAGATAAGCAGCCAGAGGCATCGCTTTATTTCGTTTAATTTGCTCTAAATACTTCGACATCTCCTTTCCATAAATTTCAGGGGTTATCGAATCAGGATTTTCAAGTACATAGCTCTGATCGTACCCCTTTTCAAAATCAAATATACCAGAGGTGTGGGTTGCCAAGTGCTTAACGGTAATCTCACTTCCCGGAAATTTAGGATGCCATACTTTAAAGGGTAAAATATCGTTTACGGGGGTATTCATTGTGAACTTTCCCAATGCTACCGCTTTCATAAGGGACACCCCAATAAAAGTTTTCGAAATGGAACCGATATTTTGAATTGTATTGGTTTCATATGCCTTCTTAGCTTTTATATCGGCATACCCGTATCCTTTTTGAAAGTAAAGCGAATCAGCTGAAAAAACCGACACCCCAAAACCGCTCAGGCCCGTCTGCTTGGAAATGCTATCCAGTTCGTATCGCAGCCGTTCCATAGGGGCCTGCGCTTCTAAGTTGACCGCCATTCCCATGACCATCAAAAAAGGTAGTATAAATTGTCGCATATTGTTTGTTTTTATTTTAATTGATTGATGAAATAAACTCCGTTTATTACGCTACCTTAAAGGTGAGTCCTACACCGCGAACACTTTCGATAGCAATTGATGAGTCTTGCTTAAAGTACTTTCGCAGTCTGCTAATAAATACATCCATACTTCTTCCTGAGAAAAAGTCGTCGTTGCCCCAAACGTCTTTGAGGAGGTCGTCTCTTTTTACCATGGTGTTTTTATGCTCATACAAATACTGTATGAGTACGGTTTCTTTTTCGGTAAGCCGTTGTTCGGTTTCTCGAAATAGTAATTTGTGATTGATCGAGTCGAATTCATACTCCCCGATACGATACAGCTCTTCTTTTTTTGGTTGAATGCGCTGTGTTCTTTTAAGAATATTTCGCAGCCTTAGCACTAAGATATCTGCCTCAAAAGGTTTTACGATATAATCGTCGGCACCTAACTTGAGTCCTTGAATGCGATCTTCCTTAAGCTTTTTAGCAGTCAAGAATACAAAGGGTACTCCTGGATCTATATCGACCACTTTTTCGGCCAAACTAAAGCCGTCGAGCTTCGGCATCATTACATCGAAAACACAGATATCAAAATTGTTTTTAGTAAACAGTTCCAATGCTTCCATTCCATCTTTGGCCCAGGTAACCTGATATTCATGTATTTCTAAATATTGCTTAAGAATACTTCCAAAATCAAAATCATCTTCTGCCAATAGTACATTTGTCATGCTTTCTTAATTTACTGGTATGGTTATACTAAATTTGCTTCCCTGGCCCAACTCGCTTTCAATTTCAATGGTTCCCTCGTGTGCGTCAACAACTTGTTTGGTATAGTATAGCCCGAGACCCAAACCCTTTACATTGTGCACATTTCCAGAAGCAACGCGATAAAATTTATCGAAAATAGTAGGTAACTCTTTTTGTGAGATTCCGATTCCATTATCGGCAATTACGATCTCATAATGATTGTTCTTTAGCCGAGTCGAGATGGTTAAGGTCACTTTCTCTTTCCCATACTTTACGGCATTTTCAAGAATATTGAACAAGGCGGTCGTAAACATAAAGGTATCGATACGCAACATGACCTCCGTTGTTTCAATAGCCCGCTCGATGGTCAAGTCTTTACTTTGAACCGACAGTGCAAAATCATCTATCAAGTTATTGAGGTAGGTATCATCTAAAACTTGTTCTTTGTGAAGTACCAAATCCTCAGAACCCAAACTATTTGTCATTACTTGATCGATCAATTTTTGCAGTCGATCATTCTGACGATCTAAAATCCCCAGCGTGTTTTCAAAGGCTTTTGGGGAAGCTAAGATTTCTTTCTTTTTTAGGCTTTTGGATGCAATGGTCAAGGTGGCCAACGGAGTTTTGAGCTCATGGGTAATGTTATTTATAAAATCCGTTTTTACATCGGCCACCTTTTTTTGTTTGATCAAGTTTTTAATCGAATAATAAAAAAGCCCGACCACGAAAATTAATAAGAGGATTGATCCTGCCAAGAGCGCCGCCATTCTTCCTAAAACGATGCGTTTCCATTCAGAGATGTTCATTCGATCTTTGGTGATTACTCTAAACTCCAGTGTTTTCTCTATCCCATCTTCCTGTTGGGTATAGTCGGATTGCCAAAGGGCCTGACTCACATTGTATCCTTCGCTTTCCTCAAAATCCTCGCCGAACTTTAAAATGCGATCGTGATTGCCAAAAGGGAATACGGTATCATTGCTAATCGTATCAAAGACTATGACGGAGTGTACATTCTTTTTAAACTTGATATCAAAACCTAAATCGGTCTTTTTCAGTTCATCATCATACAGTTTATTATAGGTACTGTTCAAAGAATCTGTTTGCTTTTTCAACGCATCTAAAAAGGTTTCTTTCGAAAGGTCTTTAAATCGATATTGCCATAACAGCTGCATAAAATGTTGATCCCAAAGGTCGTCGATCTCCACGATGGCTTCCGTTTCATCATCAATCCTGCCAATGGCCGTTCGCGTCTCATTTAAAAAGGCATCTTTCTTAAGTTCATACGTATTGTAGATCAGATAGGTCTGTATGCCTACCAAGGCGAACAGTGTTGCGATCGCTGTTACTATAAGTATGTTTATTTTTTGTTGCATAATGGTTTGGTTGTTATTCTTCAACACCTCAAAAGTATCATAAAGCTTACTCCTCGCCCAACAATTGGAGACCGTTAACCCACCGTTAACGTTAATAAGGCTCGGAAGCCCCATTAAATAAGGGTTTTACTTGCTGTGTTAATGCCTTTCATCCGTTGCCCAAAACCACATTAACCTGTCTTTAACCCCTGCTTAACCTGCTTATCCGCCAGGTCGCCAGATATTTGAATTGTTCAAAACAAGGCTTGTCTACTAACAACCATAAACCCATACAGATGAAAACAATATCAAAAACCAACCTGTTACTTGCCGTTCTTCTAATTCTAAGTAATCTATGCCAAAACATACAGGCACAGGATAGCCTGCAACACATTACTATTCATCATAAGACCGGGGTTATTAAAATAGACGGCATGCTGAATGAAGCCGACTGGAAATCTCAATTGCAGACTTATACCTTCATACAATCAGCGCCGAATAATGGCAAACTGGCCTCTCAAAAAACCGAAGTCGCCGTACTGTATGATGATACCTACCTGTACGTTTCGGCCAAGATGCATGTGGCCGACCGATCTGAAATTAATTCGATCTTAACTGCAAGGGACGATTTGGGAAACAGTGATTTTTTCGGATTAGGCCTCGACCCGTTCGGACTTTCACAGGATGGCT
This sequence comes from uncultured Flavobacteriaceae bacterium, assembly GCA_938020445.1. Lineage (GTDB taxonomy): Bacteria > Bacteroidota > Bacteroidia > Flavobacteriales > Flavobacteriaceae > Pelagihabitans. The sequence continues at coordinate 29,308 of CALIIC010000012.1, forward strand.
ATGAATTTTTGGTGACCAGCGCAGGGGTACAGTTCGATCAAAAAATTTCGAATGATGACAACTATCCCAATTTTAATGTAGTATGGGAAAGCAAGGTGGTCATTGAAGATGATCAATGGCTGGTAGAAATGAAAATACCCTTTAATAGTATTCGCTTCCCTAAAGAGGAATTAAACAATTTGCGTATCAACTTTCAACGATTTTCCGCCTTCAATAATGAAGATACCTATTGGAATCATATTGATATTGAACAAGACGGTTTTTTAAATCAATTTGGCCGCGGAACGGGCATGTCAAAAATACACCCCCCGCTAAACCTTTCGTTTATTCCCTTTACTTCTGTTTTTACAGAAAAGAACCCTTTCTCCGACGGGCGCACTACCCAATTGAATGTAGGCATGGATATGAAATATGTATATGATAACTCCTATACTTTGGATGTCTCCCTGATTCCCGACTTTAGCCAAGCTCCTTCAGATAACCAAGTATTAAATCTCTCTCCTTTTGAAATTCAATTTAATGAGAATCGGCAGTTCTTCGTTGAAGGTACCGAGCTTTTCGACAAGGGCGGTTATTTTTATTCAAGAAGAATTGGTGGCAGGCCCTTAAACAGTGGAGCGGTAGAAGGCCAATTGGAAGCAAACGAGGAACTAATTGAAAACCCCATCTCATCGAACATCCTTAATCTTATCAAGTTTACCGGAAAATCGGAAAACGGCTTCTCGGTCGGGGTACTAAACGGGATTACGAACAACACTTATGCTACCGTGGAAAATACCGAGACTGGTGAACTTCGGGAAGTACAAACCAACCCCTTATCGAACTACAATGCCGTTGTATTGGACCAAACCTTAAAAAACAATTCGTCTATTACCTTTTTAAACAATTCGGTAATGCGAGAGGGCGATGATTATGATGCCAACCTGAGCGCCTTGCTCTTCACCGGTTTTAATAAAAAGCGAAGCTACTCCCTTAAATTAAGAGCTGCCCTATCACAACAATATAGTTCGGAAGAGGAAGATAACTTTGGGCAAAATTACTACGCCGCCCTAGAAAAAATAAGTGGTGCTTGGAACCTTGGAATACGAACCGAATTGCATGACGACACCTTCGATTCGAATGATTTTGGCTTTCTACCAAGAAACAACCGATTGAATTTCACCAACTATGTGGTCTATAAAAAATTCAATCCGGAAAAGACTTTTAATTACTATCAATTAAGGGGGCTTTTTCTAAAACAGTACTACTATTCATTGATGGAAGAGGAAGTAAGTTTGTATGATATCGAATTCTTCGGGCAACTGAAAAACAATATGAATCTCATAGCAGGGGTACAATATCGTGAACCCAGCACCAGCTTTTTTGAGGCCCGCACAACTGACCAGCCTTTTAATCGCCCAGCGTTCTTTCAAACATTCTTGGAGGTACAGACAAATTCGAACAAACCCATTTACTTTGCATCTTATTTAGAAACCCGCAATTACGTAAACTCGGATACCTTTACCTATAGTATTGATTGGGGATACGGTTTAACGGCGAACATAGGGCAACATTTAAGCATAAAGCTAGATCAAAGTCTAGAGTACATGGATGCAAATCACGGCTACATGACCCGTTTGGACGACCAAGTACTCATCGGAAAACGCAGCATACAGGAATGGAGCAATCAATTGCAAATTTCATATGTATTCAACCCCAAGTTAAGCACCAACCTTCGCCTACGACACTACTGGAGCCAAGTGAACTATATGGACCAATTTTCCTTGACCTCTTCTGGAAAAATACAGGAGAATGGTTTGGCCGTAACCATCAATGATTTTGATACCAACTATAATAATTTTCTCGGGGAACTTTCTGCTAAATGGCAGTTTGCCCCAGCCAGTGAACTACGTTTCTTCTGGAGGTACGGTACCGAGAGTTTTAATGACGACTTGAATTACAATTATGGCGACAACTTAGGGAATAGCTTGCGCGCAGACAATAGTAGCACCATTTCCTTAAAAATGACCTACTTCTTAGATTTTAATAGGTTGCGTTCCAAAAAAGGATAAAACAGCAGGGACCTTCAAATACACTATACATGCAGTTCATCGGACATACAAAACCTTTGGTAGGATACACAACACTTTCTACTTGGCACACAACAATAATTTAGATATCGTCAAAAGTGGTGGTAAGTTTACACTGTAATAAAGCGAAAGATTAGATTCCCAAATCGAAACTTAGCCCAAATAAAAGACCAAACCAAATTAGACCAAACCTACTTAGTAAAAGCCCCGGGTAACACCGGGGCTTTTAAATGTACTTTTCGCCATACGCCCCTCTTATCTAGTGTATTTCATCGATGAAACAACGCATTTTAACTTGTTTCACAACATCTTTGGTTGTATTCACAACAAAAATTTAGTCTCCCTTCCATTTGCTCCTACATTCGTCATGTATTTAAGATTTAGTGTTTGTAATACCTTTTTAGGTATTTGGATTTGCCCAAATCTGCATAAGACTTTATTAGTTCGATTTTAATTGACTGTGCAACCAAATGTAACGAATCCTACTTAACAAAAAAACGCCCCGAGACTGTCGGGGCGTTTTACTTTTCAGCGTTTTACTGCCTGTATTTTATCATCTCTTAAAACGCATAGTTCAACCCTAACATCCAATAGCTTTGGGTTGGGTTGTCAACGTTATCAAAGGTAGGAGGGGTACCTCCTTCAGGTGTATTGGCAATGCCTGCAGCCAACGCTTCTTGTTTATTACCCCTTAGGCCAAATTCAAAACCGACTCCGATGCCTTTCCATAAGGTATATCCAAAAGAGTTGATCCATGTCCAGTTACTCAAATCTCCATTTTCATAGCTTTGAAAGGTAGAAAAATTTGTTTTGAAATTCACAGCTCCTAATTGCTTCGTGTAATCAACAACGATCTTGGCACCTGCCGATGATTCATATACTGCATCGTTATCGGCAAACACAAAGTTGTAGTTCAACGGATGAATCACTACGACCATATCGGTAATAGGGGTCCAAGTGGCACCCACACCAATATCGAGATATCCAGGATCATTAAAGTTGTTGATAATAGACGTTCTGTATTCCCCCAAAGCGGAAATCGCGAACTTTTCGCTCAACTTATACCCGTATAAAGAAGTAATATTGAATACATCGGTTGTACCATTGAAATCTTCACTGTCGGTATCATCATCTTTGTTATCCAATTTTACCCATTGTAGGTTTACGTTTCCAGCGTTTCTCCAAAAGAACTTCTCACGGTCCAAATTGGCAAAGCCGTTTACTGTTACGCCTATATTCCCAGAGTTGTTATTCGGAGTACCTTGTAAGTACCAATTACTGAAGCCCGAAATATTGGCTCCTATCGTTCCGAACGCACCTGTTTTCCATCCTGGAAAAGCATCTATTTGCCCCTGAAGTGCGTCAACCCTACCCTGAATTGCAGCAACAGAGTCTTTTTTCGCCGCTTGTTCGGCTTTCAACTCATCGATTGTTTGTCCAAAAGAGATTGTCATTGTAAACAATGCAATCACCATTGTCGTAAGTCTTTTCATACTTTAAAATATTAAATGTTAGTGTTTATAGTTTATTTCCTATGTAGTATAAGACACACAAAAGTACTAATTGTCACTAAGTCCGCTAAATAATTTTGGCTTATTTTCTCTTGAAGAGAGGCACTGAAGAACAAGCTTCCCCGTACATAAGGGATTTTACAACCGCTTGTAGTTTGGCACTGACCCAGATATAGGCATTGGGCGGAACTGGTTTTTTACTACAACCTTTTACGATTACCAGCTTGTCTTGATATGCAGATACGTCAAGCTTTTCAATGATTTCCTGATAAAGTATGGTTTCCAATAGTTCCGGGGAACCTTGAACAGTTTTTAGTGCGAAAGGGGCCAATTTTGCGGTCAATAGCATATAGGCCCAGCCAGGTATAATGGCATCTGTAGAACAATTAATGGATACGTATGCACCTTTGTACATGTTCCAATCATGTGCGGTTACAAAAGCTCTAAATTCTTTTTCTCGCAAGATAAGTCCTTCGTAGAGCCAGTCTTTGATATCAAGCGCCATTCGTTTCCCCTCTGGGTAATGCGCTTCAAGGTCGAAGGTGACTAATTTGCTCTCCGCTACGCGATTTACGATTTGTCCTGACATATCAAATGGATAGGTGATTTTTTAGAAAGGCCCGTTTGCATTTAGAGTAGGCCCAACTCTAATTTGGCTTCTTCACTCATTAGATCCTGTGTCCAAGGGGGATCGAAGGTAATCTCAACTTCGGCATCTTTTACCAAATTCAATGACTTTACCTTTTCCTCAACCTCAACCGGCAGGGTCTCGGCCACCGGACAATTAGGCGAGGTCAATGTCATCAATATCTTTACATCGTTCTCTTCATTGACAAGTACATCATAGATCAAACCCAATTCATAAATGTCTACGGGGATTTCAGGATCGTAAATGGTCTTTAACACCTTAACGATTTTCTCTCCCAACTCTCTTGTATCTACTTCCACTGTTTCTTCGCTCATTTTTCTCCTATTAATTCAATTGTGTTTGGTATGCCACGGCGTATAACTTCAACTGCTTGATCATGCTTACCAACCCATTTGCCCTGGTAGGGCTTAGATGTTCTTTCAATCCTATTTCGTCTATAAACTGGGTGTCGGCGTCAATAATATCCTGTGGTTTTTGATTGCTGAACGCCCGAATTAAAATAGCAATAATACCTTTCGTAATAATTGCATCGCTATCGGCCGTAAAAACCAATTTATCATCGTCTAATTCTGCATGCACCCATACCTTGCTTTGACAACCTTTGATGATGTTATCGTCTGTTTTATATTGATCGTTGATCAAGGGCAATGATTTCCCTAAATCGATCATATATTCATAGCGTTGCATCCAATCGTCGAACATCGAAAATTCATCTACAATCTCTTCTTGTATCTCCTTGATCACCATTCACAAATTTTATACAAAAATACGACAAGTAGAATTGGTTTTCAACCGTTTAAAGGAATGCTTAACAGTGTTGCTTTAGGCGAGCATGTTCCTAGCTCTCTCAACCGACGCGACCAAAACATCAACTTCTTCCGTAGTGTTGTAAAAACTAAAACTCGCCCGCACCGTTCCTGGTATTTTGTAAAAGTCCATGATGGGCTGCGCGCAGTGGTGTCCTGTTCGTACGGCGACTCCTAGTTTGTCGAGAATGCTTCCGATATCGTAGGGGTGCATCCCCTCTATATTAAATGAAATTACCGAAGTTTTGTTTACGGAGGTACCGTAAATCTTCAACCCCTCAATCGTCAAAAGTTTGGTCGTGGCGTATTCCAAAAGTTCGTTTTCATAGGCCGCAATATGCTCTAACCCTATCGCATTGATATAGTCTAAAGCTGCTCCAAAAGCAATTCCCCCACAGATATTTGGTGTTCCCGCCTCGAATTTATGGGGCAGATCGGCATAAGTTGTTTTTTCGAAGGTTACTTCTGCAATCATTTCGCCCCCTCCTTGGTAGGGTGGTAGTTTTGCCAACCATTCTTCTTTCCCATACAACATCCCAACACCGGTCGGGCCACAAATTTTATGCGCCGATACAGTATAAAAATCAACATCGAGTTTTTGCATATCGGCCTTTAAGTGGGGGGCAGCCTGTGCCCCATCAACGAGCACCGCCGCGCCCACTTCATGCGCTGCTTTGATCATCGCTTCGATTGGGTTGATCGTTCCCAAGGCATTCGAAATATGATTGCAAAAAACCAACTTTGTGGCATCGGAAAGTAATTCATGGTATACGCCCATCTCGAGTTCGCCCTGTTCATTCATAGGAATGACTTTGAGTATTGCTCCGGTGCGCTCACAGAGCATCTGCCAAGGAACAATATTGGAATGATGTTCCATTGCCGAAACTAGTAATTCGTCGCCCTTCTTCAATAGACTTGTAAACCCACTTGCTACAATATTGATGCTATGGGTGGTTCCTGCCGTTAGAATTACTTCATGGGGCTTGGCAATGTTAAAATGATGCTGCACTTTGGCGCGTGCCTCTTCGTAGGCATCGGTCGCTTCTTGAGAAAGGGTATGCACGCCTCTATGAATGTTTGCATTGTAATTTGTGTAGTAGTCGACAATGGCATCGATTACCTGGGTGGGTGTTTGGGAAGTAGCCGCATTGTCGAGATATATAAGGGGTTTCCCATTTACTTCTCTGGTTAATATGGGAAAGTCTTTTCGGATTTTAGCAACATCGATCATAAGGTGAATTTGAATTTACAAAGATACCTACTACACGCTAATTATAGGAAACCATACGCTTTAAATACCCGCTAACCAACTATCGGAATAGGTAGTTTACCGAAAGCTGAATAGAAGTATTGTAATTTTGGAGATCGCCAAAACTTCCATTGAGCCGATTGCGAACGCCTTGGTAAATTCGCCCTGAAAGGGCAAATTGATCTGTTAGGGCATATGCAACACCGGCAGCAACGCCATAGTCGAGTTGAAACCGACCGTTTACCGATTGCCGATCATCCAAGGCATCTGTATCGATACCATCAAAATTTTTGAGTTTCGTAACTTGATTTAGGAGAAAACCAAACTGTGGTCCCACTTGAATCGATAGGCGTTCAAGAATTGAGAAATTAGCAAGAATGGGCACAGTAAGATAGTTTAACTGTACAGCGGTCTTAAAGTCTGCCCCATCGATTGTTGGGTCTTGCCGATCAATTACGAACAAATCTGTATTGAATTGAAAGCCTTGTGATGAATACACTAGCTCTGGTTGAAAAGCGAACCGATCTGTAAAGCGAATCTCGGCGAAAACTCCGAGATGACCAGATAATCTTGGATTAATGCCCTCCGTTTGGTCTCCAATGATGGTACTATAGTTAAGTCCGGTTTTGATTCCGAAACGCGTTTCTTGAGCAGTAAGGCCATACGCGGCCAAAAGTAAAAAAATAGCGAATAGGTATTTCATAAAATCAAATCAACAACCAAATTCCAAACAAGTTCGTGTAAAACGCTTACAAATCAAATCCTAAGTTAACCCCTAGCTTTTTGGCAATCAACTTATTGATTCGCGCTTTCAACTCGGGGATGCGTACACTTTCCAATACGTTATTGGCAAAGGCGTACATCATTAGCGCTCTGGCTTCTTTCTTCGGAATACCCCTTGTTTGCAGGTAAAAAAGCGCATCATCATCTAACTGCCCTATCGTACAGCCGTGGGAGCATTTTACATCATCTGCAAATATTTCCAATTGCGGTTTTGTATTGATGGTCGCCTTATCACTTACCAATATGTTATTGTTCTGCTGAAAAGCATTCGTTTTTTGGGCTATTTTATCGACAATGATCTTCCCGTTAAATACACCGGTCGCATTTTCACCATAAATACCTTTGTAGTCCTGATGGCTCTCGCAATTGGGTTGAATATGGTGTACAAGGGTATGGTGATCTACATGTTGTTTTTCACCCAAAATAGTAACCCCCTTCATGATAGAGTCTATATGCTCCCCGTTTTGGTAAAAGTTAAGGTTGTTTCTCGTCAATTTACCTCCAAAAGAAAAGGTATGAACTTTTACAACGCTATCGTCTTTCTGGTTCACATAGGTGTTGTCTACCAAAGAAGCAGTTGATAGGTCGTTTTGCACCTTGTAGTAATCAACAATGGCGTTTTTTGCAGCAAAGATTTCAGTAACCGAATTCGTCAACACCTCGTTTTCGGTTAAACTTTGGTGCCGCTCGATTACCTGTAATTCCGCATTTTCCTCGGCAATGATCAGGTTACGGGGTTGTAATAATAAAGACGCCTCATTTCCTGTTGAGAAGTGTACGATTTCGATCGGCTTCTTGGGCATCTTACTCTTCGGAATATAAATGTAGGCACCCTCTCTACTAAAAGCCGTATTCAAGGTTGTAAGGGACTCGTCTTTTGAGGCTATTTTGTTAAAATATACATCAATAATCTGCTTGTACATCGGCTTTGTCAATGCAGAACTCATCAAACAGATATCGACGCCATCGTGGGTCGTTTCTGAAAGGAACGAACTATAGATACCATCAACAAACACAATTTTATAGGTGTCTATTTCATTGATGAAATACTTCTTCACATCCTTATAATCGAGCGCGTTTGCTTCCTTTGGAAAAATACTGAAATCAATTTTTTGCAGGCTGTTCAGCGAAGTATATTTCCAGGCCTCTTCTTTTTTAGTTGGAAATCCTTTTTCCTCAAAATTCTTAATGGCCTCACTACGTTCATCATGTACCGGGCTATCGATATCAACGTTGTTCTCAAACGCCATGAAAGAAGAAATTAGCTTGTCTTTTAAATCCATTTGCTGCTCTTACTTTTACTTCCGTGAATACGGAAATCTTTTCTACTTATTCTCAGGGTACTTCAATAGATTCCCACCTTCGTGGAAATGAAATACCACTTGGTTACACCACCGCCTCATTTTTAATCCAGTCGTATCCTTTTTCCTCTAATTCCAATGCGAGTTCCTTTCCGCCTGATTTAACGATTTTTCCGTTATGCAAAACATGAACAAAATCGGGCACAATATACTCCAACAACCGCTGATAGTGCGTAATAACCACTACAGCATTGTCTTTGCTTTTCAATTTATTCACGCCGTTTGCAACAATGCGCAGCGCGTCGATATCAAGGCCAGAGTCGGTTTCATCCAAAATAGCAAGTCTTGGTTCGAGCATCGCCATTTGAAAAATCTCGTTTCTCTTCTTTTCCCCTCCAGAAAATCCTTCGTTCAAAGAGCGGGATAAAAACTTGCGATCTATCTCGAGCATCTCCGATTTTTCGCGAATCAGTTTCAGCATTTCTTTCGCTGGCATATCCTCTAAGCCGCGTGCTTTCCTAGATTCATTGATGGCAGTTTTCATGAAGTTCGTAACAGACACTCCCGGAATCTCTACGGGATACTGAAATGATAGGAAAATTCCTTTGTGTGCTCTTTCTTCCGGCGCGTCATCTTCCAAATCCTCCCCATCTAGCACTACACTTCCTTGCGTTACTTCAAATTCTTCTTTCCCGGCGATTACCGAAGCCAAGGTACTTTTTCCGGAACCATTTGGGCCCATAATAGCATGAACCTCCCCTGCGTTTACTTCAAGATTGATTCCCTTTAAAATATCTTTATCTTCTACCCTTGCGTGTAGATCATTGATTTTCAACATCGTTCTTAATTTAAATAATTGGGTGCCTTTGGCATTTTATTAAAATCTTCTTTTTGGTGTTGCAAATATTCCTTTGCGGTTTCTTCTATAAATTCGTTTATCCTACGGATCCTTCCAAACTTATCTCTAATAGTTTTTGTGCCTCAACGGCAAACTCCATGGGTAATTTATTCAGGACTTCCTTACTGAACCCATTGACGATCAAGGCAATTGCTTTTTCGGTATCTATGCCTCTTTGATTGCAATAAAATATCTGGTCCTCCCCAATTTTACTGGTAGTAGCCTCATGTTCTATTTGTGCCGTTTTGTTTTTAACTTCAATATACGGGAAGGTATGGGCCCCGCAATCGTTCCCCATTAATAGCGAATCGCACTGCGAAAAGTTTCGTGCATTCTCGGCCCGGCTGTTCACTTGTACCAGACCGCGGTAACTGTTCTGTGATTTTCCTGCGGATATTCCCTTCGAGATAATTGTGCTTCGGGTATTCTTGCCTAAGTGAATCATCTTGGTGCCCGTATCGGCTTGCTGGTAATTATTGGTCACCGCAATGGAATAAAATTCCCCGATCGAATTGTCTCCTTTTAAAACACATGATGGATATTTCCAAGTAACGGCCGATCCCGTTTCGACCTGTGTCCAAGAAATTTTGGCATTTTTCTCGCACAGACCTCTTTTGGTCACAAAATTGAATACACCCCCTACGCCATCTTTACCTCCAGGGAACCAGTTTTGTACCGTCGAATATTTAATCTCCGCATCGTCTAATGCGATGAGTTCTACTACGGCCGCATGCAATTGATTTTCATCACGGGAAGGAGCGGTACAACCTTCTAAATAACTAACATAGCTTCCTTCATCGGCAATGACCAAGGTTCGTTCAAACTGACCTGTACCCGCTTGGTTGATCCTAAAATAGGTAGAAAGTTCCATTGGGCAACGAACCCCTTTGGGAATATAACAGAAGCTTCCATCAGAGAATACAGCCGAATTCAAGGCTGCATAAAAGTTATCTTTTTGTGGTACGATAGACCCGATATACTTTTTAACCAATTCGGGATGTTCTTTGATCGCTTCTGAAATAGAGCAGAAAATAATTCCTTTTTCAGCTAGGGTCTTTTTAAAGGTGGTTGCTACTGAAACAGAATCCATCACAATATCTACGGCCACCCCTGCAAGTTTCTTTTGCTCGTCCAACGAAATACCCAATCGCTTAAAAGTATCCAACAATTCTGGATCTACTTCATCCAAGCTATCGTACTTGGGTTTGCTGTTCGGGGCGGAATAGTATGAAATTGCCTGAAAATCTGGTTTGGCATATTGTACATTGGCCCACTCGGGCTCTTCCATCTCCTTCCAGGCTTTGAAAGCCTCTAAACGCCATTCGGTCATCCATTCAGGCTCTTCTTTCTTCTTTGAGATGGCCACTACGATATCTTCGTTTAAACCTACGGGAAAGGTCTCCGATTCAATATCAGTATAAAAACCATACTCGTATTCCTTGGTTTCGAGCTCTTTTTTTAATTCCTCTTCAGTATATGCCATATTTTTATCTAATAAGTTAAAAAGAAAAAAAGCGAAGGTTCAACTAGTAGCTATTTCCTTTTTCTTACTTAAATTCTAGAGTGAAAAACTTTCTCCGCACCCACAGGTACGTTGCGCATTGGGATTGTTGAATACAAAACCTTTGCCATTGAGTCCGCCTGAATATTCTAAAACGGTACCGACTAGGTACAGAAAGCTTTTTTTATCTACGATAATGCGTACATCATTATCTTCAAAAACTTTATCAGACGCTTCCATCTTATTGTCGAAGTTCAATTCGTACGACAATCCGCTACATCCGCCGCTTTTTACACCGACCCTTACGTAGTCAGTAGTAGCATCGTAGCCTTCTTCGGTCATTAAATGAACGACCTTTTTTTTAGCTGTTTCGGAAACCTGTATCATTATTTATTACGATTCTAAATAGTTTACAAAGATAACCCATTAGTAGGTTTTTAACCTAATAACTAACATTATAATAACAAATTTGGAAATAGGGGTTTTCTATGACTTAAAAACCATGAACCGTAGCGGCTCTTATTTAATCTTGATGACCAGTAGATCGGTCATTCCCTTAAGCGAAGCATTGGGAGCATCTTCACTGCCAAGCTGGCCCACCAAAAGCACGCTATAGTCCTCGTTTTCAACGGTATCGAAACCAAAGTCAAGACCTGAACCCCCATATGATTTTTGCCATACGAGCGCACCCATGGCGTCTGTTTTCACAAGCCATATATCGTTCTCGCCGGCATTGGAATCTGCATCTAAATCAGTGCTTTTAGAGTTTCCTGAAATCAAGAAACCGCCATCTGCGCTTAAGGTGATCCCTTGGGCGTCCTCAAACTCGCTACCACCAATGGTTTGTTCCCATAGCAGATTGCCTGCATCGTCTACCTTGATCAGCCAAATATCAGATTCACCATTATTCTTAGAAATATCAAGGTCGGTGCTAAAGGTATTTCCCGCAATTACATATCCTCCATCCGTTGTTTTGGTGATGTCTTGGGATATTTCGATTCCTGACCCTCCATAGGAACGTTCCCATACCAATTCGCCTTCTTTGTCAATTTTAAGTACCCAATAGTCATAACTCCCACGACTGTTTTTAATATCAAAATCGCTGCTTTCGGAAAAACCGGTCATCACATACCCGCCATCGTCGGATTGTACTACTGCATGAGCCCTATCGTTGTTGGTGCCTCCAAAATACCTTCTCCATTCCATTTCTCCCTGTGCACTTAACTTTGTAGCCCAAAACTCGCCGACCCCATGTCGGGTCAATGAATTTCCTTTTTCTTCAAATCCATCTGCTCGGGCAGAAGTAACATCTAAAAATCCAACAAAAAAGAACCCTCCGTCTGCCGTTTGAAGAATGTCATATGAATGATCATGTCCCGAAAAACCAAAGCTTTTTTCCCATTCAATTGCACCCGAAGCATCTAGCTTTAAAATCCAGTTGTCATGAAACCCTTCATTATTACTACCATCGCCATCACTACTCATAGCGTACCCGGTTACAGCGTATCCCCCATCGGTTGTTTGGATTACGCTTTGCCCCCGATCGTCTTTACTGCCTCCATAGGTTTTGCTCCATTGTACTTCACCATCTGCGGTGAGCTTCAGCAACCAATAATCATTTACCGCCAATGTTTTTCCCATTAAATCCCCATCCGTACTATTTGAAAAGCCTAGAACGGCATACCCGCCATCAGTTGTTTTAATGACCGATTGGGCTGTTTCTTCCCCGGTACCGCCAAAATTTTTTATCCATTCAACTTCTCCAAGAAATTGCGCAGGCTGTTCCATCAATGGGCCAGAACCCCCATCATCATTTGAACAAGAATACCCAAGAAGGGCAACGAATACAAAAACAAAACGAATCTTATACATCTTCTTTAACATAGGTACTTAAGGGCAAATACGTTCCTTAATTCGACTTTCTGATGACGAATAAGCCACGACTCATATCACTTACTACGATTTTGCCACTGGCAAAATAAGGGTACACACTCCATACCCCGCTAAATTGAGCGACATCGGTCTCAGGATGGGTATCAAAAAATGCTTTTTCGGTAACATTCTTTCCATCAATCTGAGAAATATCGATTACACGAACACCCGCTGCGTAATTGGCTAAAAAGAATTCGTCGCCCTTTACGTACCCGTTATGGTCAATAGCGCTTGTAGGTCCCAAATAAGTGTAATGTAGGGAAGGGGCATCCAAATCATTAAAATCGAATATCAAGGTTCTAGATTTAAAGCCTACTTGTTGTTCGTCTAATTCGTCTCCTAAAATGAAGTAACGCTGATCCTCGGTAAACCAACCTTGGTGCGTATAACCGATATTGGAATAGGTAATCGTAGCAATCTCAGAAGGATTCGCTTTATCGGTCACATCAACAATTGCAACAACATCCTCGTTGGCTCCTATATAAATTTCTCTTCCTGTATAATCCGCATCGGGACCCGTATACGTTACTACCTGGGCATCGTGGGTATAGGCATTGGCTGCGTGCCCACCTGCCGCAAGCGGATTTTTAGGATCCCTGACATCTATAAAATGTCCTCCTCCACTAAAGGTTGTTGTACCGACTGCGTAGGCAAAACCCGTTTCTTCATTGATAACAATATTATGCGCATTCCCAAATTCGGTATATAAGACGTCCGCATCGAAAGTCGCAGGGGCATTGGCAACACTTCTTAATCTTGTAAGATCAAAAATCTGCATCCCATGGCCGGCGGCCTCGGATACTATAAATGCATGGTCTTTATACACTTTAACATCTCGCCATGAGCTAGAAACGGTAGCAGTAGCTAATTTTCCAAGATATACGAGATTCTCCTCATCTGAAATATCAATAAAGACGGTCCCATTATTCAGTCCCATAATTGCATATTCTTTGCCTGTATCAGGGTCGGTCCAGCCCCAACTGTCATTCGCACCGCTCGCATTAAAGCTTGTGGGTGCTATTTGCCCGATTAGGTCGTACCCATCACAAGGAAAGTCGCCCGCCATACCATTCTCGCAAGGTGTAATAGAGGTGGTAGGGGTGCCACTGCCATCACCTCCGTCGCCCCCTCCCGGGGCTATTGGATCGAGACCGTTGTCGCTATTGGAACAGGCGGTAATCAAAAAAAACGAAAGGCATCCGAAAAGGAACTTTTTCATGTGTGGGTATTTAGTGGTTTTTAACAAAGGTATTTATCAGGGTTTGTTTTTCAGATAAACCTTCTTGAGCTTATAAATTATCAAGATATACTTCGTATATCAGAACTGTGATGACAACTGTTTTGTAAAGATAGTATTTATTGACCATCACAGACAATCACTATGCTGCATTGTAAACACCTTTGGTCATCAAAAACCCTACCGATCAATGGCTTTTGTTGTAAAAATTACACTTATTTTTGCCCCATGCTAGAAGATAAAAAACAAGAACGCACGACACTTGAAAAATTAGGGGAATTCGGACTGATCGAACATCTGACCCAAAATTTTACACTCCAGCAAGCATCAAGCCTCATGGGAATAGGGGATGACGCCGCTGTTCTTGATTTTACCGATAACAAAACTGCGGTCACTACCGACCTATTGATCGAAGGTGTTCATTTTGACCTTAGTTATATGCCCCTAAAGCATTTAGGGTATAAGGCGGTGGTCGTGAATCTTTCGGACGTATATGCCATGAATGCGACCCCTACTCAAATCACAGTCTCAATGGCCGTCTCGAACCGTTTTCCTTTAGAAGCTTTGGAGGAACTATATGCGGGAATCGCCTTGGCAGCCAAAGCGTATAATGTAGACCTCATTGGTGGGGATACGACCTCCTCCAAAACGGGCTTACTTATCAGCATTACGGCACTAGGGGAAGCAAAAGAGGAAGCGTTGACCTATCGCAACGGGGCAAAACCCAATGATCTTTTGGTCGTTAGTGGGGATTTGGGCGGTGCGTATATGGGGCTGCAAGTGCTTGAACGTGAAAAGGAAGTTTTTAAAGTAAACCCAGCGAATCAGCCCGATTTGGAACCCTACTCCTACATTGTTGAAAGGCAATTGAAACCAGAGGCTCGAAAAGATATTAAAGAATTGCTTGGTCAACTGGAAGTGCTCCCTACATCGATGATCGACATTAGTGATGGCCTTTCTTCAGAAATTCTTCACCTATGCCGAAAGAGTAGTGTTGGCTGTAATTTGTTCGAAGATAAGATTCCATTAGATCCCACAGTAATAAGTTCGTGCGAAGAGTTTAACATTGACAGCACCATGGTGGCCCTCAGTGGTGGGGAAGATTATGAATTGCTTTTCACTATTGATCAGAAAGACTTTTCCAAAATAAAAGGCAACCCAAATTTAACTGTCATTGGCCATATGACAGATGCGAACGAAGGCGCACATTTGGTTACCCGTGCCAATAGTAAAATTGAGTTGACCGCCCAAGGGTGGAATTCATTTACATCTGAACAACCCTAATGAAATTCAAATAAATAGGCAGCTTGCAGATTGAATTGCAATGAAAATCATCTTTTCATAGGGATTTTAAAACACATCCCAGTTTCTGTCTTTCAAAATTTAAAGAAAAGCATCAAGAATAGGGTTCAGCCAATGGGTTGGGTCGAAATAGTCTTTTGAAAACCAAAGCTTTGTCCAAAACTTTTAAAATGGACTATTTCAACTTCTTTCACAAATTAAACATCATTGTTCATGTGACCAATGGGACACTTGCCCTCGTTATCGCGGTGGTTGCCTTTGCAAGTAAAAAAGGAGCCAAGCTCCATATAAAAAGCGGGCGTATTTTTACGGTGCTTTTAGGGGTCGTTGTCTTTACAGGTTTGCTCGGGGTATTCATTTTCAATGTCAATACCTTTCTGCTAGTGGTAACCTTACTCAGTGGTTATAATGCTTATTCGGGAATTCGAATATTGAAAACGAAATCGAACCGTCCAAAACTCCAAGACATCCTTGTAGGCCTTCTTTGCGTGTCTTCAGGATGTTATTTTTTGTACTACATGAAATCGATTGGCATGTTTTGGGACCCTGTTGTTGTCTATTCGACCGTAGGTTTTTTGTTTGCCCTTGTTGCCTATGATTTTCTTCGATACCTCATCCCTGCCAACAAGTACGGGAAGCTATGGTTATACGAACATATCTATAAAATGACCGCGGCATTTACGGCACTTCTGTCTGCTGCCGTAGGTACCATCTTCCCAAACTACAAGCCTTTTAGCCAAATAGGTCCGTCTGCTGCGGGCACCTTGCTCGGAATTACCTTTATAGTGTATTTTTATAGAAAGAATAATCGACGGGCTAAATGAAGTTGTTTAAATGTACTATCGCACCAATCATTCAAAGGTTCGTCTGTCTAATGACTTTTTTGGTTATAAGTTCTTGTGCCTCGGTGCCAAAACTCGCAAAGGAAGAAAAACAAATCATCAAGGAGGTGCTCAAAGCTCCGATACGGGAGGTTGTTCAAGGAAAAACCGGCATGGCGCAGGTGGCCGGACATCAAATTTGGTTCGAACACCAACAACCTAAAGAAGAAAGCAAAGGAACCATTATGCTCATTATGGGCAATGGCAATGATGCCCTGACGTGGCCACAAAATTTTATTTCAAGTTTCTTAGATTCAGGATACGGTGTCATACGATTTGATCATCGAGAGACAGGTCTCTCTACATCCGATAAAAAATGGAAAGCGAAAAGGGCCTATTCGTTAAACGATATGTCTGAGGATGTAATAGCGATTCTTGACACACTTGCGATTCAAAAAGCCCATATTGTAGGCGTTTCTATGGGTGGAATGATTGCGCAGATCCTGGCGATAGAACACTCCGAAAGAGTTGAAACCTTAACTACGATCATGTCTTCTGCCGATGTATCAGATCCAGACTTATCACCGATGTCACAAGAAATATTTCCAGCCATGATCAGTGCCGTTTTCAAACACGGATTTTTTGGGAATACCAAAGGACAGATCAAACTACAAATTGTACATCGAAAAATACTGATGGGCGAAGCTACCGGGCAGATCGATGTGCGGGCAATGGCAAAGACGTCCTTGTACAATCTCAAAAAACGAAAAGGATATAACCTCCTATCGGCACGACATCATTTTAAAGCCATCCAAATGGCCGAACCTCGCTATGAGGCCCTTTCAAAATCGTTGGTTCCCATTCTCTTAATTCACGGGGAAGAAGATCCTGTGATGCCGATTGCCCATAGTAAAAAACTAGCCTCTTTACTACCGGGGTCGGACACCTTGTGGGTGAAAAACATGGGGCATGATCTGCCCGATGCCGCGTTGGGAATGATTACCGACAAAATGCTTTCTCATTTCAATGAAAAGCACTAAAAATCAGGTGTTCTAGAGCGTTAAAAACTACACCTTAAGCTACCGGTCAGGATGGGTTCGGCAAGCCATTGTGGCTGCGCACTTCCTGCTTGTCAAAATGGTGCTAGCAACTGCATCTCTTAAAACAGAAAACCCTGACGCCATCGGTCAGGATTGGTTCGGCAGGCCATTGTGGCTGCGCACTTTGTGCTTGTCAAAATGGTGCCTCACCAAAAAGAAAATTCCCAAAAATCAAGGGCGGGCCAGCCTAACTGTTGTGGGGCGTACGACAGTGAAGAAGCTGGTGCTTACTTAATTTCCAGGAAGTTCTCTATGAGTCAGGTTACCGTAGGAAAACGATAACCCTATTGCCAAAGCATAGTTAAGCTACGCGCTGTGCAGCTCTATGTCTTTTCTGATAAATATCTTCAAGTGTATTATTAATGTCTTGCAACTCTGGTGTAAGTGCCGAAAGGTTTCCACTTACATCGGTAGTAACTTGTTTTCCGCAATGAATGCATTTGTATTCTTTGATGTGAAGCGTCACTTTTTTAGAGACGGAATAGTGATGTCCGAAGAGGTTGCAAAATACTTTTTTCATGCTAGTAGGTTTTAAAAATAGCATCTGAGATTTTTGGGGAATCAGAGAATGCCTAAAAATTTGGGTACTTAAAAAAGCAGTTATTAAATTGCTTTTGTATCGAACGCATGTGTCTAACTTTTTATTGGGAACATCCTATGATTTTATGAATATTTTCGATGAACGACACCTTTTTCGATGAAATACCCACTATTTGAATAAAACTTTAACGGGTGATTTCACGGCTGCCACCAAATTACCATAAATGATTTTCTAAAATTCCTATCTTTCCATTCTTTATATAAACCGAAAAAGCAATTTGCTATGATTCGCACTAAGGATACCTTGGTAACCGCCTTTGCGTTGTTTTCTCTATTCTTTGGCGCCGGCAACTTAATTTTACCTCCCTTATTGGGTTTTCAAGCAGGTTCGCTTTGGTGGCTTGTTACGGTTGGTTTTTGTCTTTCCGCGGTGCTGATTCCAATTTTCGGAATCTTGGCGCACGCAAAATTGCAGGGGACCATTTTTGATTTTGGAAAAAAGGTATCGCCCACCTTCAGTTTGGTGTATTCCTTTTTGGTCTATGCAATATCCATTAGTTTACCATCTCCGCGAACTGCAGCCGTTACACATGAAATGGCCATTGAACCTATCTTTGGAAGTCCATCGCTCCTGACAAGCATGATCTATTTTGTACTGGTCTTTATTTTTGTCATGAACCGTTCAAAGATTCTAAACATCATTGGGAAATTTTTGACACCCGCGATTATCTTAATTCTGTTACTAATTATAGGGGTCACTTTATTCTCCTACGATTTTAACTTTGGAGAGACCACCTTCACCAGTCCGTTTTCAAAAGGAATCCTCGAAGGGTACCAAACCTTTGACGCCATTGGCGCGGTTGTCGTTGGTGGTGTGATCATCGTATCGATCAATCTCAGAAATAAAAATGCTTCCTATGCCGAAAAAAAAGCGTTGATTCGCAATGCTGGTTGGTTAGCGGGCCTTGGGCTGTTTTTGATCTATACCGGACTCATTATTACAGGATCTCTAATGCATGGTTCATTCGATAGCGATGTTTCGAGAACCGCTTTGCTAAGCGGCATCAGTCTTCAAACTATGGGAGGAACAGCAAATCTTTTTCTGAGTATTTTAGTGGGTTTGGCGTGTTTCACAACTGCGGTCGGCATCGTTACGGGCACTGCCGATTTTATGAAGTACCGCTTTAAGGATTCCTCTAAGGCCTATCTTATTACGGCTATTGTTGGGTGTGTCCTAGGAGTAGCTATGGGGCAATTTAATGTGGGGTATATCATTGCCGTCGCTTTACCGGCCTTAATGTTCATTTACCCCATTACGATCGCATTGATTCTCTTAAACGTAGTTCCTGAAAAATTTGCTTCTCCACTTGTCTTTAGAGCTGTGGTGATCGCGACAATTCTTTTTAGCATTCCAGACTTTTTGGGCACTATAGGACTAGCGAATGTTGCCGAAAAGTTACTGCAGTATATTCCGCTTAGCCAATTTAGCATGGGATGGGTGCTACCGGCGTTATTGGTTTTTGTTCTAGTTAACTTAACCAGACTAAAACTAGTACGATCCTAATTGTATTTGCATAAAAAGCTTACTTCATCAATTCCTCGATTTCTTCTACCTCAATAGGAATGGTACCCATTAAATTAAAGGGGGCACCTTGTTCCTGAATGACCACATCATCTTCAATTCGCACTCCCATCCCCTCATCGGGAATGTAAATGCCCGGTTCAACGGTGAATACCATATTGGCTTTCATAGGTGTTTTTAACTCCCCATAATCATGGGTATTCAATCCGATATGGTGGCTGGTACCATGCATAAAGTACTTTTTATAGGCAGGCCAGTCTGGGTTCTCGCTTTGTACATCTGCCTTATCCAATAACCCCAGCCCCAAAAGCTCAGAAGTCATTACCTTCCCGACCTCAGCATGGTAGTCGGCCCAAATGGTTCCTGGAACCAACATATTCGTTGCTTCCTTCTTCACATTAAGAACGGCATTGTATACCTGTTTTTGTCTTTCGGTA
>CALIIC010000013.1 GCA_938020445.1 uncultured Flavobacteriaceae bacterium
GGCATAAAAGTTTCAGTAAATACTAGTTTTGAAGGCACTTTCTTCAAAAACTATAAAATGCACTTTGCTTTTGGTTATACCATTACCATCGAAAATCAGAGCAAGGACTCCGTTCAGCTAACTTCGCGGCATTGGGAAATTTTCGATTCTTTGAACGATCTTGAAATCTTGGATGGCGAAGGTGTTATTGGAAAAAAACCAGTTATTAAGCCTGGGGAATCACATACCTATAATTCAGGTTGTCTTTTAGCGTCTCCCATAGGCGCTATGAAAGGGCACTATAACATGGTTAATTTTAGTAGTACTGAAAAGTTTAGGGTCTACATCCCCACTTTTAAGTTTAGCGCGCCTTTCGCCTTGAACTAGCCTTTTATTTCAAATTTTCGTTCGCTTTTTTCCCCTTGAACATCTTTTAGCAAACCTATGCTAGTTACAGTTTAAGATATTCTTGAATATAAAGAGTACACAGACTATATCCGTCCTATTTACACCCTTAACCGTCAAGCATACAACCCATCTATTTAATTTGATCTCATTGGCGGTTTTAGACCTTTAGATCACTTTCAATTCTCGTTTACTACCGTTACCTTTGCAACTGACTAAATTCATAAAATTATTACCATGGGCAAAGGTTTTTTCCAAGTACCGACTGCAATTAACGAACCTATTAAAGGATATGCGCCAGGCTCACCAGAGCGTGAAGCCGTGCTGCAACAATACAAATCCTATTTTAATGGTAAAATCGAGGTACCTCTCTATATTGGTAGTGCCGAGATTATGACTGGGAATACAAAACCTATGTCGCCACCGCACGACCATCAACATACGGTTGGCACCTACCATTTGGCTGAAAAAAACCATATAACGCAAGCTATTGACAACTGTCTTGAAGCAAGAAGTGCATGGGCGGCACTACCGTGGGAACAACGCGCGGCCATTTTTCTAAAAGCTGCAGAATTGATAGCAGGGCCGTATCGCGCCAAAATCAACGCGGCGACCATGATCGCCCAATCCAAGACCATACACCAAGCAGAAATCGATGCTGCCTGCGAATTCATTGATTTTTTACGCTTTAACGTAGAATATATGTCCCAGATATACGAGGAGCAACCCGACTCTGCGGAAGGTATCTG
The DNA here is from genome assembly GCA_938020445.1 of uncultured Flavobacteriaceae bacterium. Lineage (GTDB taxonomy): Bacteria > Bacteroidota > Bacteroidia > Flavobacteriales > Flavobacteriaceae > Pelagihabitans. Next base: position 1,134 of record CALIIC010000013.1, read on the forward strand.
GAACCGCGTAGAATATCGTCCGTTGGAAGGTTTCGTATATGCCATTACACCGTTTAATTTTACCGCTATTGCAGGAAACCTACCTGCGAGTGCTGCCATGATGGGGAATGTTGTTGTATGGAAACCAAGTGACAGCCAAATATTTTCTGCGAAAGTAATCGTAGATGTCTTTAAGGAAGCTGGCCTTCCCGACGGCGTTATCAATGTAGTATACGGCGACCCGGTAATGATTACCGATACCGTGTTGGAAAATCCTGATTTTGCCGGGATTCACTTTACAGGATCTACCCATGTATTCAAATCGCTTTGGAAACAAATCGGCACGAACATCGACCGTTACAAAACCTATCCTCGAATCGTAGGGGAAACAGGAGGAAAAGACTTTATTGTAGCACACCCTTCGGCAAATCCGCAGCAGGTTGCTACCGCTATTGTGCGTGGCGCCTTTGAATTTCAAGGACAAAAATGTAGCGCTGCCTCTAGGGTATATTTACCAAAATCAACTTCCCAAGCCATTTTAGAATTTGTGGGAGAAGATTTAAAATCGATCAACAAGCCTGGGTCTCCGGAAGACATGTCGAATTTCGTTACGGCGGTTATTCACGAAGGCTCTTTTGACAAACTTGCGAGTTACATTGACCAGGCCAAAAAAGATGCGAATGCCGAGGTCGTATTCGGAGGCAATTATGACAAATCAAAAGGATATTTTATAGAACCTACCGTTATTGTCACTACAGACCCAAAGTATACCACTATGGAAACCGAGTTGTTCGGCCCTGTGGTCACCATATACGTTTATGAAGACAATGACTGGAACGCGACCCTTGCCCTTGTTGACGCCACTTCAGAATATGCGCTAACGGGAGCTGTGCTTTCCACCGATCGCTATGCAATTGCCGAGGCCACAACAGCATTGCAAAATTGTGCCGGTAATTTTTACATCAATGACAAACCTACCGGGGCTGTTGTTGGCCAACAACCCTTTGGAGGTGCCCGCGCTTCAGGAACCAATGACAAGGCAGGTTCGGCACAAAACCTTTTGCGTTGGGTATCACCGCGTTTGATCAAAGAAACGTTTGTTACGCCGATAGACTACCGTTATCCGTTCTTGGGAGAAGAATAATATGTTTTTAGTACATTTACAACTCCCCCGTTTTTGAAAATCAAAAGTTTAACACTAAATACCATTACCATGAAAATGAAATTTTTAACCGTTTGCCTAATCGGTTTGTCGTATTTCGGACTGCAGGCCCAAGACAATTTAGCACAGACGACCATTCAAGGAGTTCTGCAAGGAAATCAAGGACAAGTAGTTGCACTTGCCGAAGCTTTCTCCGAAGAACAATATGATTGGCGCCCTAGTGAAGGAGTAAACTCTGTAAGTGAAGCACTCTTACACGTTGCTGCCGCCAACTATTACTTAGCCTCAAAAATGGGTTTCCCCCCACCAGAGGGAGTTGATATGATGGGCCTTTCTAAAATTACCGGAAAAGATAATGTAATAGCCGCTTTGAAGGCATCCAATGAGTTTGTACTAGCCACGATCATGAAGGTAGAAACTGCCAAATTAAATGAGGAAGTTGATTTTGGTTTTGCCAAAATGAACATGATGGGCGGTCTCTTGGCAATGATGGAACACAATGGCGAACACAAAGGCCAGCTAATTGCCTACGCCCGTTCAAACGGCGTCGTTCCCCCTTGGAGTAAATAAGGTATTCGAAAATAATTACAAGGCCTCCATGCATTTCGCTTGGAGGCTTTTTTATGCGCAACCCTTTACCAGAGAACACATCTTATGTTAAAAATAAGACCTATGAAAACAGTCCTGGCGACCATTGTCATCTTCTTCTTGCTAGCAGCATGTTCCAACGATGACAACACTCCCATCGAAACAAATGCCGCCTGTGGAGTGGACAACCCTACTGCGCAATTGACATGGTTGCGAACAGAAATAGAACGTCGAGAACAGGATGGTGGCTCTGCACTCCGGTATTGTTATATTCTGCAGGGCGAGTTAGCGGGTGCTACGGTTTTTGTGTATGAGGATTGCAACCCATTGGTCAATAAAATAATTCCAATCCTCGATTGTGAGGGTGTACAGCTAAACAATCAGGAAAACCCGATTGGTCTAAACACCATTGAAAATCGAAAAATAATTTGGAAAACAAGCGATTTTGCTTGTAATGTGAATCTTTAACCTCATTTAGGCATTCTTTTCGCTCTTCCGATAACCTCCTAGTACTCTGAATATTTTACTTTTGGAAGAAAGATTCCGCAAAGTGCCGAACAATCCTAATTTTAGAGCTTTTTTTGTAGTACCTCCAGCAGTTCAGCTTCTCGACATCTCTGGCCCTGCCCATCTCTTTTATGAAGCAAAGGCATATGGGGCAACTGTTGAGAATATTTTCCTAAGCCTTACCAACAGTGCCCAAGAAGCTTCTTGTTCCGGCCTATTCTTAGGCAACCTTAAAAATTTTGAGGATTTTATTTTAGGACCAATGGATTGGGTTTTTCTACCAGGCCTGGAATCGGGTCTTTTGTTACATCCCGACTTTCAAAAAAATAACCTGCCGTTTTATAATTGGCTTAACCAACAATACAATGCGGGATCCAAAATATGTTCGGTGTGTACAGGAGCCTATTTATCGGCCCAAGCCGGTCTCCTGACGAACAAGGAGTGCACCACACACTGGAAGTTTTTAGAGGACTTTACCGCTCGGTACCCCAAAGCCCGGGTTTTAAAAGACCGACTTATAGTCAAAGATGGAAATCTATACTCAAGTGCAGGAGTTTCTTCGGGCATAGACCTCGCCTTGTATTTATTGGAAGAAGCCTTTGGCCCCGTGTTCGCCTCGAAAATAGCCAAAGAAGTGGTCATTTTTCTAAGACGTACCGAAAACGATCCACAGCTGAGTGTTTTTCTTCAATACCGAAATCATATAGAAAACCGTATTCACAAAGTACAGGATACCTTGGCCCAGACATTGCATCACAAATCGAGTATTGAAAAATTGGCAGGGGATATACATATGAGCCCTAGAAACCTCACAAGACTGTTTAAAAAAACAACGGGTATTACCATTGGCAACTATATTGACAAATTACGAGTAGAGAAAGCCCTGCGATTACTTTCCGAAGGGGAACAGGTAGATGTCATAAGCAATGCTTGCGGCCTGAGCAGTAGTAATCAACTCCGGACACTTCTCAAAAAGTACACCGATCAACTCCCCTCCCAACTGCGGCCGTAATGTCCTTATAATGCGCAAAACTGTCCTTTAAAAACTCATGCAACATTGATAACTTTGAGCAAATCATCGATCAAATGAAAAAGCTCGTAGTACTTATTATTCTTTTAACCTTTCCGGTCATGTACAGCCAAACCAATGTTGAAACAAGCACGGCATATATTTGTCCGCCCTGCAATAGCACTTGTGATGAAGCCATTCATACACAGCCCGGTGTCTGTTCGCATTGCAATATGGTATTGGTGCCAAAAAACAAGTCAAAAACCATTGCGTTCTACCTTCAGGACGGCGTAGAGGTTTTAGACTTTGCCGGACCCATGGAGGTTTTTGCCTATGCAGGCTACAAAGTATTCACTGTTTCGGAAAAAGAAGACCCTATCAAATCCCAGAGCATCCTCAAAATTATTCCAGAGTTCAGCATTGAGAATGCCCCGAAAGCGGATATCCTTGCTTTCTTTGGAGGCAATGCCTCTGCCGCCTATACCAATCCCAAAGTAATTGAATGGGTGCAGAAACAGCCCGATGTGCAATACCATTTCTCTGTATGCACAGGTGCTTTTATACTTGCCGAAGCAGGGGTTTTGGATGGAAAAGTTGCCACAACTTTCCACGACGCTTTAGACAATCTTAAAGACAACTACCCCACCGTAGATGTGCGGTATGACGCACGTTTTGTAGATAACGGAAAGGTGATTACTACGGCAGGTATTTCTGCAGGAATTGATGGCGCACTGCATTTAGTAGCAAAACTACAAGGAGTAAACGCGGCCAAAAGGACGGCCTATTATATGGAGTATGACAATTGGCAAGTTGGAGATGGTTTGCTCTTGACAACCGCCAACCCCTATCAAAAAACAATGCCAGATACAGCATTTAAGGATTTCGAAGGAACCTACGAATACAAAGAAGGGAGTGAGATAGTAATCAAATATGACCCTGAAACAGGGCTACAAGTGCTGGTGGGCAACACCCTTTACCCTTTGTACCATGAAAATAACGACATTTTCTCTGATGTACGGAGCGAACCGGTATTCTTTAAAAGAAATAAAGCCAATCAAATAATCGGATACGCTATAAACGAAACGGGCAACGTTTTCAAGAAGTTAAACTGACGCTACAATTCTACTCAAATCTTCCACCATTGCCCCTCCAAGTTACATTTAGTATAAGTGGCGCTTTGATCCGTTTTACAAATTCGTATTTTTTTAGGACAAGTTCTGTACTGCGTATCGGCAAACAGCTCTTAAAGCATATTTTATGCCATGTTTAAGGGGATTTAAAAAGACGTACGCGGGACAAAATACTTCGTTTGATACAATTTAAATGTAAATTTAACGTTAATTTATTGTAAATTACATGTAAATTGAACATTCGAACTCCTAAATCGAATTCAAATGAAGAAAAGCAATCAACATCCTCCGAGAAAAAATAAGTCCGTATCGCTGTATAGAAAAGCTGCCGACTCCTTAAAAAAGTATGCCAAAAAATGTCGTTACTCCTATATGAGAATGTGGAGTATTTAAGATTGCCCCTTAAATTTCAAAGGCAGGTATACTACTTTTTTAGTTTCAAAAAAATCATCCGTAAAGTAGTCGGTAAGATTAAAAATTTGCGCTGTTCTATATTCCTTTAACTCCTCCGACAAGTCACCTCCCTTTAGATAAAGGATACCATTACGTATTTGATGGGTCGATTCTTTTTTGATTCGCCCTTTCACCCAATGCACAAAAGTTGGCATAGCGGCGACCGCTCTGCTTACGATAAAATCGAACTGTTGATCCAACTCCTCTACCCTTTTATTCACAGCTGTTACGTTTTGTAATTCCAATCCCTGCACTACCTCGTCTACGACCTTTATCTTTTTCCCGATCGAATCTACAAGTGTGAAATGCGTTTTAGGAAATAGAATTGCCAAAGGGATGCCGGGAAAACCACCACCCGTTCCCACATCGAGAACCAAGGAGCCGGGATTAAACTGCTGCACTTTGGCAATACCCAAAGAGTGGAGTATATGGCGCAGGTATAGCTCATCGATATCTTTTCGGGAAACTACGTTAATCTTCTGATTCCAGTCTTTATAGAGCCCCGCCAACATTACAAATTGTTCTTTCTGTTCTTCGGTAAGCGACGGAAAATAATCAAAAATGAGTTGGGCGTTCATACGGTTATTACTTTATGGGGCCAGTTATTACTATTGCAACATTCTATTTTCCGCAAAAATAGTACATTCAAATACTTTAAAATTTCCTTTTTAGGAAACAATTCAGAAATTTCATTTCTAATTGAATTATATTTACCCAAAAGATTGCAATACATGGAACCAAGTACCATTCGATTTTCCAGAAAAGATTCCGCACAGTTCTTCAAAACACTCAATAAGCGTGTCAACGAATACTTTAAAGAAAATAAAATCAAGAAAACCGGTAACTGGAAACTTCATTTGAAGTCCGTTATCATGTTCGGTCTTTTCCTTGCGCCCTATTTCCTGATTTTGACGTTGAACCTTCCCAATTGGGCCAACCTCCTGTTGACCATCGTAATGGGTATTGGAATGGCCGGTGTTGGTATGAATGTAATGCACGATGGAAACCACGGCGCCTATTCCAACAAAAAATGGGTCAATAAACTCATGGGAAGCAGCATTTATATTCTTGCAGGAAATGTATATAACTGGCAGGTGCAGCATAATGTACTGCACCATACCTATACCAATATACATGAACATGACGAAGACCTGGAAGCAGGTCGTATTTTGCGTTTCTCCAAACATTCGAAATGGCAAAAACACCATCGATTTCAACATTACTACTCTGTATTCTTGTATGGGCTGCTTACGTTCAATTGGGCGATTACCACTGATTTTCAGCAGATGTACCGGTATATGAAGCGAAAGCTCTCTTATGGCAAATTGCCTAGTGCGGCGATGAACTGGAGTACTTTGGTCATCACCAAATTACTTTATATCGTAATTTGGATCGTACTTCCATTAATTTTTGTGGACATCGCATGGTGGAAAATCCTTTTGGGCTTTTTTCTTATGCACTATGTTGCCGGCGTTATTCTTAGCGTGGTATTTCAACTGGCACATGTTGTAGATGAAGCAGATACCCCGCTACCCGATGAAAGTGGTACTATGAAAAATACTTGGGCGATTCACCAACTGTTTACCACGGTAAACTTTGGCACTAAAAATCGCATTGTAAATTGGTTCACCGGTGGTTTGAACCACCAAGTTGAACATCATATTTTTCCAAATATCAGTCATGTTCATTACACAAAAATTTCTAAAATTGTGAAAGAAACGGCGAAAGAATTTAATTTGCCCTATAATGAATATAAAACTACTAGAAAAGCTATAATTTCGCATTTTAAACATTTAAAAGAATTAGGCAAACGACCCGCTTTGCAGTACTAGAAACTAGTACGTATTGATCATCCAATTTCGGAATAATCAGGTCAACTTGACTAATAGCTTTCGTTTTAAACATAGCTTTCATCATGATACCATCAGTACAAATGACCCAAGAACTTTCTGAAAGAATCAACAGCGTTACACCCTCCGCAACGCTTGAAATGGCAGCCAAAGCCCGTAAGCTAAGAGCCGCTGGAAAAGATATTATCGGGTTAAGTCTCGGAGAACCTGACTTTAATACACCCGATTATATAAAAGATGCCGCGATACAAGCGGTAAATGACGATTACAATTCGTACACCCCGGTCGACGGCTATGTAGATTTGAAAAATGCCATCATTATAAAATTCAAACGTGATAATGGCCTTACTTACGAACACAGCCAACTAGTGGTCTCAACAGGTGCTAAACAAGCATTATACAACGTGGCACAGGTGGTTTTGAATAAAGGAGACGAGGTATTGTTGCCTTGCCCTTATTGGGTTAGCTATAGCGATATTGTAAAACTCGCCGACGGTATTCCTGTTGAAATACCCACCTCTTTAGAGAGCGATTTTAAAATGACCCCCGAACAATTGGAAGCTGCCATCACCCCGAATACCAAAATGCTTTGGTATAGTTCGCCTTGCAACCCAAGTGGTTCTATCTATAGCGAAAAAGAATTAAGGGCATTGGCCGATGTATTGCAAAAACATCCTAAGATCATTGTGGTAAGTGATGAAATTTACGAACACATTAATTATGGGGTTACCGAACACGCCTCTATGGCAGCGTTCGAAGATATGTATGATCGTACCGTTACCGTTAATGGTGTTGCAAAGGCCTTTGCAATGACCGGCTGGCGTATTGGTTATATTGGAGCACCTACCTACATAGCAAGAGCTTGTAACAAACTGCAAGGACAGGTCACCAGTGGCGCCAATTGCATTGCGCAGCGCGCGGTAATTACCGCTTTGACAGAATCACCAAGCAAAGTGCAGTACATGGTTGATGAATTTAAGGCGCGTAGAAAAATTATACTAGGTCTTTTAAACGCTATACCTGGGTTTAAGTGCAACGAACCGGAAGGTGCATTTTACGTGTACCCCGATATTACCGCTCACTTTGGAAAAACTTATAATGGAGTGACCATCCATAATGCCTCGGACTTTGCGATGTACTTATTGGAGTATGCCAATGTGGCAACGGTAACTGGTGATGCCTTTGGAAACGGCAATTGCATTCGTATTTCCTATGCCGCTTCAGAAAAAGAGATTAGAGAGGCTATTTCAAGAATACAGGCCGCTTTGAATTAACCAAAACAATATTCTTTTACAGGACCCTGAATACTTTTTTCAGGGTTTTTTTATGCTTCACTTTGATATATCGAGATTTATCAATATGTTTGACCTATGGATGATCGATTGGTGGTAGATATAAGTAAATGCATTTCAAATCCGATGCGACTCAAGATTTTAAATTGGCTCAGACGACCGGAAGATCATTTTCCGCCGCACAATGTGGTGAAACACTTTAATGATGGTGTTTGCGCAACCTACATTCAGGAGAAAACCAATCTGTCACAATCGACCATATCGACCTATCTATCGATGATGGAAAAATGTGGTCTGCTTATCTCAACACGCCATGGCAAGTGGTCCTATTTTAAACGAAATGAAAAATTGATCGCGCAATATGCAAACACCTTAAAATAAAAAAATTTGAAATTTTATATCGATATATTTCGATATAAGGATATGAAAAAGGATAGACAAACTATCTCACCCTATGGAAATGAGATAGTCAAGGGAAATTCAACAATTCATTTTGAGGTCGGCCTCAACGTAAATAAATATCGATTATCTAATAAAACCAACATTATGAAACTATTAATTATAGGTGGAAATGGGACCATTGGAAACAAGGTTACTTCGTACTTTAGAGAAAATAACACCCTGATCGTTGCAGGCCGTTCAAACGGTGATGTAAAGGTAGATATCGCGGATAGCGGTTCTATTAAGGCGCTCTTCGAAAAAATAGGGATGGTAGATGCCATTATCTGTATTGCGGGCGAGGCGAAATGGGCACCATTTCATCAATTAAGCGAGGAAGACTATTACATTGGGCTTAAAAGTAAATTAATGGGGCAGGTAAATCTTGTGCGAATTGGGCAGCATTTTCTAACTCCCAACGGTTCCATTACGTTGTCAACAGGTATTCTTGCCGATGACCCGGTAGCTCAAACAGCAAGTGCCGCAATGGTAAACGGTGGCATTCATAGTTTCGCACGGGCAGCCGCATTGGAATTGGAAAATGGGCATCGTATTAATGTGGTCTCCTTGGGAATGGTCGAGGATGCATATGAAAAATACAAAACCTTTTTTCCCGGTCATAACCCGATTCCCATGAACAAGGTTATCAAAGCATACGAACGCAGTGTGAACGGTAGGGATAACGGACGTATCATACGTTATTATGATTAGTACTACCAAAAAGGACAGATCCAACCATGCAAAGCGCCAAAATTACACTCGGTTATTTGAAACAAACTATATAGGGGTCATATTAGAAATCGTATTGTACGATATCGCAAAATCCAATTCAAGGCAATCATGAACATAGCACCTTTTAAACTAGAAAGATATTACACCCTTCATGAATTCTCGGCGGAGTTCTCACTTTGCAATTCAGATTGTGAAGCGATGACCATTCAGGAATTGCTGTCTATGGAATCGGGTGCCGCTGAGCGGTTTCAAAACCAGTGGTTAGGATATACAGAAAGTAAAGGAAGTCCCTTATTAAGAAATGATATAAGTGGTATCTATACCACTATTACAACCAACGACCTTTTGGTATGCACCGGTGCACAAGAGCCTATATTTCTCTTTGCGCAAGCAAATTTGGAGTCGGGAGATCATGTGATTGTGCAAACACCCTGTTATCAATCGGTACAATCCGTTCCTGAGAGTATTGGTTGCAGGGTATCGAAATGGAATGTAGTTTACGAAAACGGGCGCCCTACTTTTGATATGTCGCAGCTTTCCGATCTAATTACCGCCAAGACCAAGGTTATCTTTCTAAATACACCTCACAATCCCACGGGGTTTCATTTTTCGAAAGCAGAACAGCTTGAACTGATTGCCATTGCCAGAAAAAATAACATCATCCTTTTCTGTGACGAAGTATATCGGGAATTGGAACATAGCGCGGCCTATACCATACCTGCTTTTGCAGATGCATATGAGTTGGGTGTTTCAGTTGGAGTCTTATCAAAATCGTATGGTTTACCAGGTCTTCGAATTGGATGGGTTGCCAGCAGGAACAAAGAAATCCTAGAAAAAATTGCTATATTAAAAGAATACACAACGATCTGTAACTCGGCCCCAAGTGAGTTTTTGGCCGGTGTGGCTCTACGAAACCGCGCGACCATCTTGACGAGAAATTTACAGATCGTAGTGCAAAATCTTCGCCTATTTGATGCCTTTTTCGAAAAATACGCCATGTTATTTTCTTGGTGGCGCCCGCATGCTGGCCCGATCGCTTTCGTAGAAATGAAGTTTGACACAAACGACATGTATTTTGCGGAACGCGCGCTAAAGGATAAAAAAGTGCTATTGCTACCCGGGGGTATTTATGATTTTCCCGGCTACTTTAGAATAGGCTTTGGTCGCACGGGAATTCCTGAAGCACTGGATAAATTTGAGGAATTTGTAGTCGAAAATTTAATTTAAAAACCGAATCTTTACACTTAAAGCAACACGAACCAAAGGAACCAATGTTTTAAGTACGTTTCCAAAAATACGGGGTCAGTAAAATCAATACCGTAAAGAGTTCTAGTCGACCAGCCAACATTAAAAAGCAACACCACCATTTACCCAGATCGGGAAGACCATTGAAGTTGCTTAGCGGATTAAGACTCCCAAAAGCAGGTCCTACATTGCCCAAAGCAGAAGCAGCACCTCCTATTGCGCTGACAAAATCGAGCCCAAGAATACCCAATACCAAGGCTCCAATTATAAACAAGAGCATATAGAGCACAAAGAAGCCAATAATATTATAGACAATATGTTCCTTAACGGTCTTATTATTGTACCGTACCGGTATTACAGCATTGATATGCAGCGTTCGTTTAAACTCTAACAGACCATTCTTAATAATCAGTAAATGGCGCATTACCTTGATTCCACCGGCCGTAGAACCGGCCGAACCGCCTAAAAACATCAGACCAAAGAAGAAGATGGTCAAAAAGGGTGTCCAGCTAGTAAAATCAGCGGTCACAAAACCTGTTGTTGTAATTACGGCAACTACTTGAAAAAGGGCGTGTCTAAATGCACTCTCACCGGCTCCAAATACCATCGGGTGGTACGCTGTCAATGGCACATTCGCCTGCACGTAAATAACGATGCCCGCCAATATGGAAAACCCTAAAATGAAGGAGGAATAAAACTTAAACTCCTCATCCTTTATAATTTTCTGCACTTTTCCCTTAAATGCAAAGTAACTTAATACAAAATTACTTCCTGCCAAAAACATAAACAGTATTACAATGTACTGGATCAATGGCTGGTCGTTCCAATAGGCCATACTCAAGTTCTTGGTAGAAAAACCCCCTGTAGACAAGGTCGCCATTGAATGGTTCACTGCATCAAAAAAGTTCATCCCCGCCAGTTTTAGCAAGAGCGTTTCTGCAGCGGTATACCCAACATAGATCAACCAAAGCCGCTTTGCCGTATCGGTAATCCTAGGATGTAATTTATCAGTACTAGGACCGGGAGCTTCCGCAGCGAACAATTGCATGCCTCCTATTCCCAGTAAAGGCAAAATAGCAATGGCCAGCACAATAATACCCATACCTCCTATCCAATGAGTTAAACTACGCCAAAGCAATATTCCTTTTGGTAGGCTTTCAATGTCATCTAAGATGGAGGCTCCAGTGGTGGTGTATCCCGAAATTGTCTCAAAAAACGCATTGGATATATCAGGAATAGCTCCTGAAAAAATATAGGGTAGCATTCCCGATATCGACATAACAACCCAACCCAAGGTCACGATAAGATATCCTTCCTTGCGCTTTACTTCTTTCTTGTGCCCTCTCGTAAAGTACATCGCCGTTACTCCTGTAAACATGGCGGTAATAGACGCCAAAGAAATATCAAGGGTGACACCATCCCCATACAATGCGCTCACTAAGGCGGCAATCAACATAAAGCCCCCGTTGAAAAGCAACAGCAGCCCCATGATATGAACTATGATTTTTGAATTTAACGCCATCTACAAAAACAATCGTTCTATGGTCGGTATTACTTCGGGCAAGCAGCAGACCACCACACGATCCCCCTCTTTAATTTCAAAACCACCTAGGGGAATATACCCCTGGTCGTCCCGTACCACACCCCCGATAGTTGCCGACTTTGGAAAATCGAGTTCGCGTATAATATTTCCGGTAACCCTCGAATTGGCCTTAACAACAAATTCCAATATTTCGGCATTTACGTTGTTCAGGCGCATTAAAGCGACCACTTCTCCCCTTCGAATATGACGAAAGATATTATTGGCCGCCAATAATTTTTTATTAATTAAGGTGTCTATACCGATAGAATGGGAGAGTTGAAAATAATCCATATTCTCTACCAAGGCAATCGTTTTCTTTATAAACTTTGATTTAGCCACCAAGCAAGACATAATGTTGGTCTCCGAATTACCTGTAACGGCAATGAAGGCATCCATTGACTCAAGACTTTCTTCCTCAAGTAGTTCTACGTTTCTACCATCCCCGTTTATGATGAGGGCATTGGGCAGATCATCGGCAAGATCAAAGGCTTTTTCCTTGTCTTGTTCGATCAGTTTTACATTGAATTTTTTGGCGCAAAGATCTCTGGCGGCCTTAAAGCCTACCTGGCTTCCGCCTAAAATCATTACATTCTTAATATCCTGTTTTTTCTTCCCTGTTAACTTGTACAGTTCGTCGACCCCTTCTTTCACTGTAATAAAGTATACTTGATCGCCCTCCTTAAAAACAGTATCTCCTCTAGGGATGACCGTAAACTGTGTCCCCGTTCGCTGCAAAGCAATAGGCATAAAATGGAGTTCAGGAAAAATAGTGGCTGCCTCTTTGACCATTTTCCCTACAAAGGGAGCCGTTTTAGGCAAGGAGACACCAACCATGATCAAGGTGCCATCTTCAAACTCGTAGGTATCGTTAAAGGCCGATTTGTTCAATAACATTTGAATCTCCGTAGCTGCCAGTTCCTCGGGAGAAATCAACTCATCAATACCTAGTTCTGAAAATTTGATTACCTCTTTGTTATCTACGAACTCTGTATTCGAAATTCGAGCGATGGTACGTTTGCATCCCAGTTGTTTGGCCAACATGCAAAGGGTAATATTGGTCGTTTCGGAAGAAGTGACCCCGATGACCAAATCCGAATTTTCTACCCTGGCATCTTGCAATACGGAAATAGAAGTGGCATCCCCCCTTAAAACCCGAATATCTAGATGACTGTCTGCATAAGCAAGACTGGTCTTGTCATTGTCGATCAGGGTAATGTCCTGGGATTCGTATGAGAGCAGTTTTGCTAAATGAAAACCTACTTCACCTGCTCCTGCGATTATAATTTTCATCTGTTAACGCAATGGTGTATAGTTAGGCGCTGTCCTTGGCCGCCCGTGAGAAAGAAATGCTTTGGTAACCGGAATGGTTTTTTGCAATTCATGTACTGATAAGATTTGCATTTAATGCAGGACAAAATTACACATTTTATCGTGGTCGGCCTCAAAATACGCTTATTAAAAACTTTAGAAGCCCATCTTTATTGTCTTTGGAATGTCATATATCACCAAAGCGAAATCGTATCTTTGCCGAAAATTGATAAAATGGCGAAAAAAGTTACTCCCTATAGTGACTCCGAGCTCGGGAAAAAAGCACAGGTTACTAAAATGTTCGATACCATTAGTAAAAACTATGATGGCCTTAATCGGGTCATCTCTTTTGGAATTGATATTAAGTGGAGGAAACGCGTTGTAAAACTGCTCAAAAAGAAAAACCCGGCCAGCATCTTAGATATTGCCACCGGAACAGGGGATTTGGCGATTAACCTAACACAAACCGGTGCTAAGCGAATCGTGGGTCTTGATATTTCACCGGGAATGCTCGAAGTGGGCAAAAAAAAGGTTCTCGACAAGAAAATGGATCAAACAATCGAAATGGTTGTAGGTGACAGTGAAAACTTAGCCTATGAGGATGAAAGCTTTGATGCCGTAACAGTGGCGTTCGGTGTACGTAATTTTGAGACGCTTGAAAAGGGTCTTGCAGAAATTTACCGAGTATTGAATAAAAATGGGACTTTTGTGGTTTTGGAAACTTCCGTACCGACCAAAACCCCATATAAACAGGGGTATCGCTTCTATACTAAATACATACTGCCGCTTATTGGAAAAGCATTTTCCAAAGACCGCTCTGCCTATACGTATCTAAGTGAATCTGCAGCAGTTTTTCCCCATGGAGAGGAGTTCAACAATATTTTGCGGAAAATTGGGTTTATAGAGGTAGAAAACAAGCCCCAGACCTTCGGGGTGGCATCAATTTATGTTGCTACAAAGTAAACTTATGAGGAATACCTTTTTTCTATTGCTTACAGTAATTTTTCTAGGACAACTGGCGTCTGCTCAGTTCAAAGAAAATCCAGTACTGAATATAGAGAACAAAGACAAAAAATTTCTCAACTATGGCTATTTCCTTGGTTTCAATTCGTATGATTTTAAATTCGATTATAAAACGGACCTAGGAGAAGTTGACGAAGTATTGGTTGACAAGTCTACCGGCTTTAATGTTGGCCTAATTGGTGAAATGCGCATAAATGAATTCTTGGATATTCGAATAGAACCGGGGTTGCATTATAATGCCAGAAATCTTGAATATACCAAGTTCTCAGAACCTGAAAATACTCCCGTCAATACACTGCGAGAAGTAAAATCTACCTACATTAATTTTCCACTTTTATTAAAAGTTAGTACAAAACGGTTTGGCAATTTTAAACCATTTCTGGTGGGAGGCCCCTCTGCATCCTTAAATCTGGGAAGCAATGAAACAAACGTAGATGACAACAGCAGTGGTACCTTTCGTATGAAGAAATGGAATTACAACTACGAGTTGGGCTTTGGTATTGATTTCTATTTGGAATATTTTAAGTTTACCCCCTCTATCCGAGGCGTATTTACCCTTAACAATGAA